>DSBM01000009.1 GCA_011049425.1 Candidatus Aminicenantes bacterium | reverse complement strand
GGAACCTGCCGTTTGCGTTCGCTTATGCTTTATGCCCTGCGGGTATGTATGCCCTCTGGGTACTCATCACAACAATTTCTCGCTCATCATCTTTGCGGATTTACCCACACAAAACGTAATAGATCCCGACTTTCTACTTTTAGCTTTCGACTTTTTTACCCCAAAACCGCATTGATCCGCATGACCATGCCCCGCGTATCTTTTTGAAACGCGCGCACCATGGCCAGATTGGATACTCCGGTTGCGACGACCTGTTCCAGATTGGAAGCGTTGATCCCGCCGATAGCCACGGTAGGAATGGATATGGAGCCGGCAACCCGGCGCACCGTATCCAGGCCGATAGGCGCGTAATCCGCTTTGGTCGGCGTGGCAAAAACCGGACCGATACCGATGTAGTCCGCCCCGGCGGCTTCAGCGGCAACGGCTTGATCAAGCGAATGGGTAGACACCCCCAACAACATTCTGGAAGGCAGGATGCGCCGGGCATCTTCCGGGCAAAAATCCTCCTGACCCAGATGAACCCCATCCGCGTCACACAAGACGACCAGATCCGGGTGGTCGTTGACCAACAGCAAAGCCCCCGCTTGCCGGGTAATACCGCGCAACTTCCGCGCCGTTTCCAACAGCAATCGCCGGGACATGGTTTTGTCCCGGAACTGGATCACACGGGCACCGGCATGACACGCCTGCCGTACCACCTGAATATGGTCCCCGCTCGAAATGACATACGCTCCCCGCGGAAGTTGTGGGCGTTGAAGAGGTTCTTTACCCAATGGATCGGTATTCATGGAATAAGCCTTTTCCAACAGGAGCCGATGGCTTTGAAATGCCAGGTGAGGCATCTCAAGTGGATCAAAAAACCGCACCTCCGCGGAATCATCGCCGGGCCGCGGGCAGCCTCGGACATTCACGACCCGGAATCCCACCACAAGCACGGACCGGTACAAGTGACCGTGTCCCATCTCCACATGGATCAGGGCACCGATTTCGCCTTCCAGGCCGGTTTCTTCCCATAACTCCCGCAGGCAGCCCGATGGGGGCGTTTCATCGATTTCCAGGAAACCGCCTGGAAGGCACCATTCCCCGGTTTTGGGTGGTTGACGCCGCCGGACCAGCAACGCCCGGCCGTCCGCATCGATCACCACGGCAGCCGTTGCGGGAACCGGGTTTTCATACGCCACCTCGCCGCAACGGGAACATACCCTTCGTTCCCGGCCATCGACAAGGCAAAGCTCGATTTCACCACCGCAAGTGTGGCAAAACCGCACTGCATTCATGGCCTGAGGATATGGGCCATTTCCGCCGCGATCTTTTCCCCCGACAGCAGCATTCCGCCGAAAACAGGCCCCATGCGCGGACCGCCCCTGGCCGCATTGGCGGCCATTCCGGTTACGTACAAGCCGGGGTAAACTTCGCCGGCGTTGTCAATGGTCCAGGCTTCACCACGATGGGCCCACATCGACATCTCTCCGACCACGCCGCCGCTGCGGGTATCCAGACAAGCATCGATCTTGCGCGCCACGATGTTGCAGACTTCCGCGTCGTGCCCGGTACCGTCCACGACGAACCGGGAACGCACTGTTAGGGGATCGACATGCAAACCCAGGCGGGTGACGGGAGACCAATTCAATACCAGGCCGTTGACCCGCCGTTCTTCGTTACTATCTCTGAACATCACATCTTCCACTTGGATCAAGTTGAAAATACGAGTACCCGACTGTACGCAACCGGCAATCAGACTGGCCGTGGACTCCACGCTGTCAGCCGTGAAATATCCTTCCCCGTATTCCCGGTAACGGATGCCGAACCGCTCCAGCAAAGGCAGCGCACTCTCCTGCACCACCAATTCGTTGAGCATCATTCCCCCACCCCACATTCCGCCCCCGGGAGAGAGCTTGGATTCAAATACCGCGGTGCGGAAACCGAGGCGCCCGAGCTCGGCACCACATACCAGGTTGGAAGGCCCTCCACCCACCAGCGCGACATCCAGTTCCAGTGAATCCAACAACTTGGCGGACCAGCGCTCGATTATGGCTCGGGAAATGCGGATGTCGTCCAACTCCATGGGAAACTCCTTACGCTGATATGGACTCAAAGTGTACTCTAAATCCGCACAGGGATCAAGTTGCGCATGAGGGTGACGCCATCGCGGGCAAGGGCATCTCCACGATCCGGTAGGACTTTGTCACCCAGGCGTTGATGTGTTCAAGCACGCGGTTCATGGGGCCGTTGGATTCCAGGATCCAACTCAACTCCGCCCGATGGATATTGTGGGCCATGGCGTTGATCATGGTGCGGCGGTAAAAAACCAGGTCGATGCCACGATGACGATACTCGGGTACCACGCCCATGAGTAAAACACGGATGGCATCGATTTTCTTTATCCGGAGCAACAGGCGCAACCAGTTAAAGGGCAGCAACCGTCCGTTCAGGCCCGGCAAAGCCTGGTATATATCCGGCAAAGCCAGGGAAAACCCCAATGGCTCACCATCTTTCTCAGCCAGGATAATCAGGTCCCTGTGAGCAAAGGGCTTCACACGCAGGAAATCTTCCATCATTTCCCGCTTGTTCAGCGGCACGAAGCCCCAGTTATCCGACCAGGCACGATTGAACAAATCCACAACCAAAGCCGATTCCTCTTCAACCCGGGAATAATCCGGGTAGCGAAAGCGGACGCCCTGCCGCTCAAGGCGTTGCTCCAACCGATCCACGATGGTGGGAAAGCGGATGGTGGCGGAATCCACTTCGTATGCAAAAAACCGCATCACCACTTGGAAGCCGCATTGATCCAGGAGGTTTAGGTAATACTCCGGATTGTAAGGCATCAGAATTCGCGGCGGACGGGAAAAGCCCTGCTCCAAAAGGCCGGAAACGTTGTTCGTGGAAAAATCCGTCGGCCCCCGCAGGCGCCGGGCACCGCGTGTTTGCACCCAGTGTGCCGCGGCCGCCACCAGGGCCCTGGCGACTGCGGGATCGTCGCAACATTCAAACCGCCCGAAAAATGCCGTCCCTTCCCCATGGGTACGGTCGTGATCCCGGTTGATAATGGCGGCGATTCGCCCCACCACGTGTTTCCCTCGGATCGCCAAAAAAAACTGAACCGGGTTTGTGCGCAGGAAGGCATTGTGTTCGGGAAGGTGGAATCGCCATTCATCTTCGCGAAATTGGGGCACCCAACAAGGATTCCCGCGGTAAAGACGGTACGGGAAATTCACGAACCGGCGCAATTGCGCACGGGATTCCACTGGAAACACATCTACTTCCCTTCCAGTTCTTATGTTGGATGTCATGGGTTTAACTGTATTGTAGCGGAACTGCTTTCAGGTAACAAGCGCTGTGCAATTTACGACTTGACACAGTCGTCGCTCTTGGTTACAAAAAGAGCGACATCATGGAGAAAAGTCCGCCCAACCCAGCTCAACCGTCCGGTTTGCAACTATTTACAACCGAAAGAATCACCTACGGACACACCGTGGGCACCGCGACCCGCGACAACCTGATGATAGAGCTGTCCCATCGATTGGGCCCCGATATCGCACGCCGGGCTTTCTGGTTGACCCAGGAACACACCCCCAGACTGGCCTCTTCCTTTCCCCACCCCCCGGGAACCGTGGCTGATGGTTTCTTTCTGGAAGAAACCGGAACTGTGGGCATCATCCGCACCGCTGACTGCACACCCCTCTTTTTCTGGGATGACGCCGGCGAAACAGCCGGCTTGGTCCACGTGGGTTGGCGGGGACTTGCTGCGGGGATACTCACCAACTGGACGCGAATGCTGAATCAACGCCAATCATCTTTGTCCGTTATGAATGTTTGGCTGGGGCCAGCCATTGAAGGCAGATGCTACGCGGTGGGAAATGAATTGCCAAAGATGTTTTTTGAACCATCCGCGGGATTCTGGGGATTCTCCCACAATTCCCGGGCTCGATGGACCTTGGACATCCGCAATGGAATTACAAGTTTCTTACAGGCAACGGGGATCCCGGCTCATCGCATCCGGCGTTCCGGGGTTTGTACTTTCTGTTCCCGCGAATTTCCCTCTTACCGACGCCAGGGACCGGGTTGCGGACGCATTCTGAATTTCATACTGCGCCACCCACATCCGTCCTCCCAATCCGTCCGTAGAGGGACCGGGAGGACGGGGTTGACGGATTAATCCGCCATAAACCGTGAAACCACCAGGGCGCCGTTGGTGCCCCCGAAACCAAAGGAATTGGTCAGGGCATGGGTCAATTCCCGCTCGACCCCTTTACCCGGAGTATAGTTCAGATCACATTCCGGATCGGGATTCTCCAGGTTGATGGTGGGAGGAACAAATCCTTCTTTTAACGCCATGGTGGTAAACACAAACTCCATGGCACCCGTGGCGCCGAGCATATGGCCGGTCATGGATTTGGTGGAACTGATGGCCAAGTGATCCGCATGTTCACCGAAAAGCTTACGGATGCCCAGACTTTCGGTCTTGTCATTGAGGGGAGTGGAAGTGCCGTGCGCGTTAATGTAATCGATCTGGCTTGTTGTGATGCCGGCATCGCGGATGGCCATTTCCATGGTGCGAACCGCGCCGTCCGCTTCAGGGTCGGGAGCGGTCATGTGAAAGGCATCACCGGTATATCCGTAACCCGACACTTCAGCGTAGATCAGGGCATTGCGCTTTAAAGCGCTTTCCAGGCTCTCCAGCACCACAACAGCCGCGCCTTCGGCAATCACGAATCCATCGCGTTCAAGGTCAAAAGGGCGGCTGGCTCTCTCTGGGGCATCATTGCGCGAAGAGAGGGCTCTCATTATGGAAAACCCGGCCACCCCAAGGGGAGTAATCGGGTATTCCGCCCCCCCGGCCACCATGATATCGGCATCTCCCATCTGGATGATGCGGAATGATTCACCAATTGAGTGGGTGCTGGTTGCACAGGCGGTGACATTGGCAAGATTGGGCCCCTTCATGCCGTATCGGATGGAAACATTTCCGGATGCCAGGTTGGCGATGGTTGCGGGCAGGAAAAAGGGGGAAACCCGCGAAGGGCCTCGCTCCAGTAAGCGGATTACATTTTTTTCAATGTTGGAGATTCCTCCGATTCCCGAACCAATGTACACCCCGCAGCGAGTCGGATCCAACTTCGCCTCAGCCAGGCCGCTGTCCCGATAGGCATCCTCCGCAGCGATCAGAGCGAACTGGATATAGGGATCGTACTTGCGCAAGTCGCGGCGGTCAAAGTACTCCAGGGGGTCGTAATCCTTGACTTCACCCGCAACCCGGGAATAGTATTGGGAGGCATCAAAACGGGATATGTACCCGACACCGTTGGCACCGGCTCTCGCTCTTTTCCAGCTATCCGCGGCAGTGCGGCCCAACGGAGAAATGGCCCCGAGACCCGTTACCACCACCCGCTTCAGGTTGACGGTCTTCCTGAAAAGGTTCATGTTTTATTTCATTTTTTCAACGATGAAATCAACGGCGGAGCCGACGGTGTTCAGTTTTTCCGCTTCTTCCTCAGGGATTTTGAGGTCGAATTCATCTTCCAGCGCCATAATCAACTCCACCTGGTCCAACGAGTCCGCGCCCAGGTCTTCAACAAACTTGGCTTCCGTGGTGACCTGGTCTTCACCTACATTCAGTTTCTCGGCCACAACTTCCTTGACTTTTCCCATAATCTCTTCTTTTGTCATGATTTCCTCCAATTAATTGGTCTGTTTCATCTATTTCGGGGCTGACGGAAATCTAATTTCCATCTATATCCCCATCGACTTCCGTTTCCGCATCAATCAGTTTCTGAAACAAAACTACATCACCAATCCGCCGGACACATTGATCACCGTACCGGTGATATAACCCGCGGCCGGAGAAACCAGAAATCCCACGGCATCCGCAATGTCCTGGGGGGTGCCGCCCCTTTTCAAGGGAATCTGACTCAGATATCCCTCCTTGACCTTATCGGATAACTGCTCGGTCATTTCCGTAAGAATAAAACCAGGGGCTATGGCATTAACCGTCACATTGCGTCCGCCCAGCTCCCGGGCCATGGTCTTGGTCAACGCGATCAATCCCGCTTTGGAAGCCGCATAGTTGGCTTGACCGGCAGTCCCGATCAAACCCGCCACGGACGCGATGTTGATGATGCGTCCAGAGCGCTGCTGCATCATCACTTTGGCCGCTTCCCGGGAACAGAGAAAAGCTCCTTTCAGGTTGATATTCAAGACCATGTCCCAATCGGATTCGCTCATGCGCATAGACAAGTTATCGCGGGTAACCCCGGCATTGTTGACCAGCACGTCAACCGTATCCCAGGTTTCCCGAACGGACTGGACAAGGGTTTCGGCATCTTGCGCCTGGGACACATCGGTCCGCACCACCTGAGCGGCAACACCCAGCGATTTTACTTCTTTAGCCGTAGCTTGAGCATCTTCTTCACGAATATCCGATACAGCCACATTGAAACCGTTTCGTGCCAAATGCAGGGCAATGGCTTTTCCGATTCCGCGGGCGGCGCCGGTGACAATCGCGTTCCCTTTGATTTCAGGCATAACTCAACTCCTCCAATACATTGCGCATTCCGCGAACCTCCGCGGCAATACGTTCTTGCACCCGCTCCCGTACCATGCGCACAGACAAATCAATGGCGCTGCCGACCGCCTTGGCGTTGGAACACCCATGCCCGATCACCACAATGCCATTCACCCCCAAAAGCAGCGCCCCGCCGATTTCCGCATAATCGAGACGCCGGCGCAAACGCCGCAAAGACCGTTTCAAGAAAAATACTCCCAGTCGCGATTGCAGACTGGACCGAACTTCACCCTGGATCAAGTTCATCATCACATCAACCACACCTTCGGCCACTTTGAGGGTGATATTGCCGGTGAAGCCATCGGTAACGATCAGGTCGGACTCGCCCAGGTAGGCTTCCCGGCCTTCGATATTGCCAACGAAATTTATGTCCATGGATTTCAATATGGCGTAAGTGCGCTTGATCAATTCGTTTCCCTTGCCCTCCTCTTCACCGATACTCATGAGGGCGATGCGGGGATTTGAAACTCCATGAACGGTTTGCATGAACACTTTTCCCATCAGGGCGAATTCCACCAGATGGCGGGGTCGGGAATCCACATTGGCACCCACATCCATGAGCATGGTCTTGCCTTTTGCCGTGGGTATCAGGGTCGCGAGGGCCGGCCGGCCGATACCTTCAAGCATCCCCAGGCTGGTTTTAGCCAAAGCCATCACCGCACCGGTGTTGCCGGCGGAAACCATGGCCTGCGCCGTACCTTTGCGCACCAGGTCCAAAGCCTGTTGGATGGAGGTGCGCTCACGTTTGCGCCAGTAAGACAGCAGTTGTTCACGCATGGAAATCTGTTCGTGGGCATTGACCACACGTAATCTGTCATCCATGGCGGAACGGGAAATGCGTCGCAGTTCGCGGCGGATCTCGCGTTTCTTGCCCACCAGATAAATATGGGTATCGGGGTTCTTGGAAAGAAACTCCATCACACCCTTTACGACCACGGCTGGAGCGTGGTCACCTCCCATGGCGTCTATGGCCACCGCAACGGGTTCCATGCACTATTCTTCGCTTCCCTTGACAATTTGCCGTTCATTGTAGTACCCGCAACCGCCACATACCCGGTGGGGCAACTTGGGTTCCTTGCAATTGGGACACACTGAGAGACCCTCTACTTTCAGGGCATCATGGGATCTGCGTTTATGGGTTCTCTGATGAGAATGTCGCCTTTTGGGTAATGCCATCATTCACCTCTTGAGTTTATCCGGCCAATAATCGGAGGATGCGCTGGATTGCTCGCACTGGCAGGATTCAAAATTCAAATTCACGCCGCAATTTGCACAGATTCCACGGCAATCCGGGCGGCAGACGGGATAATCGGGAATGCAGATATTCACCTGCTCGGACATAATCCGCGTAAGGTCGATATGGTTTCCCTGGAAAAAAATCGTTTCCAAGTCGTTTTCTTTCAGCCCGGTCGAACCACCATCCCCCCGTTGCACGGGGAACAGGATAATGTCGAAACGGGAGTTGACCTTCTGTTCAAATTCCTCCAGGCAACGCCCACAAGTGAGAGAGATCGATGTGCGCACACTGCCTCGCGCACGAATCCGCTCACCGTCACGAACCAGATGAACAGAGTAATGGATGTCATCCAGGTAACTTCCATCTTCGTCAACGAGGGACGCGTCCCCCATTTCGATCATGTCCGCCAGGGACATGCCGGCTGGGCCGATTTTTGCTGTTTCTATGAGCATTCGGATTCCTTTTCAGTGATCAGCGATACATGGTTTTTTACCATATCCATGTCGACAAGTCAAGACAACCCACGCGTCCGGAATCTTTGACACATCAGGCAAGAATTGGCGTTTTTTCGACCGCGCCGTTAATTTCTTACCTCCACGCCGCGAAGCGAATGGGGGCCTGCAGCCGTGATCCGCACCCGAATTGAGCTGCCCGGTGGCATCCTGGACTCGAGATTTACCACACGGTAACTCTCCGTGCGGGCAATCACTTCTTTGACCGCTGATGGATGGGGCGCCATCACCAGTACATCTTGCTCACTGCCAATCAGGGCACGATTGCGCCGGCACTGAATTTCTTCCTGGAGCTGCTGCAAAATCCGAAGCCGCTCCCGCTTTACTTCCCGGGGCACATCATCCCCCCAGGCTTGGGCCCGGGTCAGGGGCCGGGAAGAGTAGGCAAAGGAAAACACGGATTCATATTCCACTTTACGCAGCAACGACAGCGTTGCCATGAAATCCTTTTCGGTTTCTCCCGGAAAGCCGACGATAAAATCAGATGAAAAACGCATGCGGGGGATGGCGCGACGGTATTGAGATATGATCTTGAGATATTCCTCTCGCGAATAATTGCGGTTCATGCGCCGCAGAATGCGGGTCGAGCCGGATTGTGCCGGCAAATGAATATGCCGGGCGATGCGGTCATGGGAGGCCACGACTCTAACCAGCCGGGAATCGTGATAACCGGGATAGGAAGTAATGAAACGAATCCACTGAACATCAGCGACGGATGCCAGGCGATCCAGTAGGCTGGGAAATGTCTCTTGGCTTTCCGGACAAATCCAGTGGTTGACGTTCTGTCCCAGCAGCACGATCTCGCGGTATCCCTGATCAGCCAGTGAGCGGGCTTCCGCCAGTATGTCCCGGCCGGGGCGGTTTTTTTCCCGCCCACGGGTGAAGGGAACAATGCAATAGGAACAAAAATTGTCACAACCCTCCATGATGGACACATAAGCAGTCACTGAACTGCTGCGGGCAAATGCATCGGGAACAAGTTCCGTCCAGCGTCGCGAGAAACCCAGGGACGCCCCCCTATGCCGGCTCTGAAGCAGGCCGGCAACAATGTGATCCAAGCAATGAAACTGGTGGGTGCCCACCAGGAAATCGATCCGTCGGTGGCGGGTAAGCAGTTGCTCTTTCTCCGCCTGCGAGACACACCCGGCCAGGATAACGATTTGATCCGGATGCAAACGACCGATAAACGAAAGGGCTTTTTCCCGGGCCTTGGCGCGGACCGCACAACTGTTGACCACAACCACCCGGGCATCCGCTACCCGCTCTACCGGTCTCATTCCCCCGCGGCTGAGAACGGATGCCATCTTTTCTGAATCGTTGACATTCATCTGGCACCCGAAGGTGTGAATAAAGAATGTCATGAACGATGTTGTTCCCGCAGATTTTTCGCGGCGCGAATCACATCATCGTTAACGGCACTTCCGGCCATCAGCCGGGCGAGTTCCCGCACCTGTTCGGTTGCATCCAGAATACGCACAGAGCTGAAGGTTCTTTGGTTCTCAAAACGCTTCTCAACGAGAAAGTGACGATCTGCAAAAGCGGCGATCTGGGGCAAATGTGAAATGCACAGCACCTGGTTCTGGCGGGAAATGCGTTGCAGTTTTTCGCCCACGAATTCGGCGGTCTTGCCGCCTATGCCCGTATCGATCTCATCGAAAATACTGGTGATTCCGCGATTCTCATCTCTCAAGGATTTTAACGCCAGCATCAAGCGGGACAATTCACCTCCTGATGCCACATCACGAACACGGGCCGGCGCCTGGCCGGGATTTGAAGAGAAAAAGAACTCCACCCGGTCCGGCCCACGTTCAGAAGCCGAGTGTTCCGTGACTTCTTGTTCAAAGATCCGCACCTCGAAGCTGGAGTGGGGCAACTCCAATCGTTCCAGTTCCCGTTCCATAACCGTGCCCAATTTGCTGGCATATTCCCGCCGACGGCGCCTCAAGTCCTCCAGTTCCTTCCGATAGAGATCCAGAGCCGCTTTCACCCTACGGCTGGAATCCCGCAAAGACATATCCATGTGGATCAGTCGCTCCCTTTCAGTCCGCATCCTTTCAAGCTGTTGCAACAGGCCGTCCAGGTCGGTATCGTACTTGGTTTTCAGGCGCCGGATACGCAAAAGTTTTTCTTCCAACTGATTCAGTTCGCCTTCATCGTACTCGACGCGGCCGGCGACTCCACTCAGGTACTTTGACAAATCAGGAATCATGCCGCCTAACTGGTCCAGGTCCCTTGAAAACGGTTCCAGGTCCGGGTAGATCTCCTGCAGGAAACGCAGGTCTTTTATCACATCCGTTACCTGGTTGTACAGGGCGTTTTCCCCCTCGTAGAGTTGCATGGTTAAGCGGGAAGTGCGGGTCAGGATCTCTTCAGCGGATCCCAGGATCTTTGCTCGCTGCGCCAGCTCCTCATCCTGGCCGGGCTGCAAGTCCAACTCTTCAATCTCCTTGACCCGGTAGGCCAGGAAATCGAGGCGTTCCTCCATACCCTGCTTGTGCCGTTGCAGTTCGTTCATCTCCTCTAAACAATGACGCAGTTCTGAAAAGGCTGAGGCCAGGTTTTTCAGTCCACCAGCGTTTTCCGCGAAAGCATCCAGGTATTGGGCATGATTGGCCGGGTTCAGCAAAAACACATGCTCATTCTGCCCATAGATATTCAACCTTGTTTCTGCTTCCGCTTGCAGGCGGTCAAACGGAACCATGCCGCCGTTGATAAAACAGATCGATTTTCGCCGCCCCAGTTCCCGGCGCAGCACAAATTCTTCTTTGCCGTTTACAAACAAAGCCTCCACAACCAGGCGCTCCGCGCCGTCACGTATCGCGCTGGATGAGGCCTTGCGCTTCAACAACATGTTCAAGGCGCCGATCAGGATAGATTTGCCCGCGCCGGTTTCCCCCGTGAGCACATTCAGCCCTGGAGAAAAATCCAGTCGGGCGGCTTGGACCACCGCGAAGTTCTCAACCGTTAGAAAGGACAGCATGTGCAACCCCGGAAGTTGTGAAAGTCCCCGCGTTTTCCCTGTGGCAAACAGAGATCTCCACGGATCGGAGAGAGCACAATATAACCAAAGCCCGGAAAAAAGTCAACGCGTTTCCCCTCTCTCCGGGGCCGCGCTGAAACTCAGATCAATCCGCTGGGTATGCGTCCATTGCTTGCGGACATCTTTCCAACTCCAACTGCACTCCCCCACAACACCAGATGGTTTCTTCATGGCTGACTCTTGCCATTCCACGCGGTTGGAACCCCGAAAAATCCCCTGCTTGTAATTTTCTTCTTCATCTCCTCCAGCCGCGGTAAAACTGCGGGGCCAGAAGAACTTCTGCTTCAGTCTCTTTAGACCCGGGGTTGAAACATCCGCCTCCACCAAAAAATCCAGCAACACTTTTCCCTTCTCCCTCAAGGCAAATCGCATCTTTATCTCTGGATGAACGAGGTCACTCAGAGAGTAGCCCCGTTCTTTACCAGGCAAATCCAGCCATTCTTTCCACACAACCTCGGTGATGTTTCCGTCGTATTTTTCCAGAGAATAGAGAATATAATCACCGTTATCCCTCTCCAATACGGCCCGGGCATTCAGGATACAGCGGTAGTGGCCATGAAAGCAATGATCGGCATGCGTCGACCGGTATTCCCCTTCAACACATAGCCGCAGGTTGACATGGAAGTACACATGTGCCGATAGCAAAGACAGAGAAATCATCCATGCCGATGCAATGAAACACGCAAACATGCGACGGTACGGTTTCATGGTTTTAACTACGCTGTCAAAGCGAAAGGAGTTTACACCAAACGCTTTTCCTGACCTTTTCTTGACCGCGACAAACTGTTACACTTTTGCCATGCCTCGAGATGGATGCAAAAGCCCCCGGCGACGGAGATGCCTGTTTTTGTCTCTGGTTGTCCTGCTGATGCTGGCCGCATATTTGGCCATACCCTTGCCTCGTTTTGCAAACCAATACAGCACGGTGGTGCGCGATCACCAGGGCAGGCTTCTGCGCGCCTTTCTTTCTGCGGACCAGCAATGGCGTTTCCCGCCTGATCCCGATTACCGCATTCCCAAGCCGCTTCTGGCTTGCGTACTGATGTACGAGGACGGTCATTTCCCCTGGCACGCAGGTGTTGATCTTCACGCCGTGCTGCGTGCGGCTTGGAAGAACCTACGTCACCTGGAAGTGGTTGAAGGGGCTTCCACCCTTACCATGCAAACCATCCGTCTGGCGCACCGACGCCCCAGGACACTGATCAACAAACTCCTTGAAGCCCTGCAGGCGTTCAAACTCGAGTTGCGCTGGTCGAAATCCCGGATCCTGCTCACCTACCTGAATCACGCTCCTTATGGAGGCAACATCGAGGGAATCCAGGCGGCCGCGATGCGCTATTTCGGCAAAACGCCACAGCAACTGACATGGAGCGAAGCCGCTACTCTCGCTGTTCTGCCCAATTCTCCCGGATTGATCTCTCCGGTGATGAACCGGGAACAGTTGCGAACCAAAAGAAACGCGCTTTTAAAGAGATTGGAACAGGAGGCCGTCATTTCACCGGCCATCGCCCGCCTGGCAAGCGAGGAACCGCTCCCGTCAAACCTGCACAGTTTTCAGATCGCGGGGGCGCATTGGTCCCAACGTTTCCACAATGACCCTTCCTGCCGCGGTAAAATCAATGAATCCACACTGGACCGGAAAATCCAAGCCGCTGTCGAACACGCAGTGGCTGATTATGCGCGATCCACCACCCGCGAAGGAATCCAACATATCGCGGCAGTGGTATTGGATACTGAAACCGGAGAGGTGAAGGCGTACGTAGGATCACCGGATTACTTTGACTTTGCCGCAAAGGGTCCCATCGACGGAGCCGCCGCTCCGCGATCAACGGGCTCCATTCTAAAACCGTTTCTCTACGCACTGTCCATGGACGCCGGTCTGATTCTGCCCCGCACCTGGATACGGGATGTCCCTACTTTCTACGGCGCTTTCTCTCCGGCCAATGCCGACCGCGGATACGGGGGATTGGTGACAGCCCGCAACGCGCTGATCCAGTCCTTAAATGTGCCCGCAGTACGGCTGTTGAACCTATACGGTACGGACCGCCTGTATCGTTTTCTTCAGAACGCCGGCCTGTCCACCCTCTTTCGTAACCCGGATGAATATGGCCTGACTTTGATTCTGGGCGGTGGTGAAGCCTGCCTGCTGGAACTGGCGTCCTTGTACCGCGGACTCGGCGCCGGGGGTGAGTTCCACCCGCCCCGTTTCCGAGCCGGAGGAATCAAACCCTTTTTTTCTCCGCGCCTGATTTCTTCCCAGACCTGCTTTCTGACCCTGGACATTCTGCGCCACTTGAAGCGGCCCGGGGCTGAATACTATTGGCAACAGTTCAGCAGCAGTCGACCCGTGGCCTGGAAAACCGGAACCAGTTACGGGCAAAGAGACGCCTGGTCTCTGGGCTTGACCCCTACCTGGACCATCGGCATCTGGGCGGGCAATTTCAACGGGCAAGGCAATCCCCGACTTTCCGGTGCCGGTACGGCCGCTCCATTGATGTTCCAATTGTTCAATTCGCTGCCGACCGGGAATCGGGCGTCCTGGTTTTCCCGTCAGGAAGTCATTTTCCAGAAAGTCATTCTATGCCGGGACAGTGGTTTCAGGGCGGGGCCGAACTGTCCCCATACCGTCACCGTGGATGCCCCGTTACGGGCGCGGCCGCTGCCCATATGCCCCTATCATCGTAAGGTTTACCTTACCCGGGACGGAATATACCAGGTATGCTCACAATGTTGGATTCCCGGTCAATACAAGTCCGACACACGGCTGGTACTGCCGCCTGAGGTTGCACAGTTCATGCGCAGCCGCGGCATCGGATACCAGCCCCTCCCGCCCCATCTGCCCGGCTGCCCGGCTGCCGCGACCGACAACTTTTTGCGCATCGTCTACCCCGAACCCAACGCCCGAATCATGATTCCCCGCGATTTTCAAGGGGTGTGGCAACGCATCACGATAACCGTCGCGCACAGCATGCCGGCATCACGCGTATTCTGGTACGTGGATGGAGAATACCACGGTGAGACCCGGGGCACACATAAAAAAGCATTGTTGCTGGATCCGGGATGGCATCGCATCATGGTGGTTGACGATGAGGGAAATCAGCAGCAGCGGCGACTTCTGGTGATCCGTTCCTACACTTCCGGTTGACTTCATTCGAAGGCTCTGCTAATCTCTGGGCGAATTTCATTTGGAGGATACCGTTGCATAAAGAAATCAAATTAGTGGACATCCGGGCCCAATACGAAGAGATTCGGGATGAATTGCACAGGACCTGGGATGAAGTTTTTGTGAATATGCACCTGATGCTGGGTCCTCACATGAGCGCTTTCGAAAATGAGTTCGCCCGCTACTCCGAAGCCCGCTTCGGGGTCGGGGTTGGTTCCGGAACCGCCGCGATCCATCTGGGCCTCCTCGCACTCGGCATCCTTCCCGATGAAGAAGTCATTGTGCCCGCCTTCACCTTTTTCGCCACCGTGGAAGCGGTTGCGCACTGCGGAGCCGTACCGGTTATGTTGGACGTTGACAAAGAATCCGCTACGCTTTCACCCCAAGCGGTCAACGATTTTATTCGCGAGAACTGCTCGCTTCGCAACGGTAAACTCTACAACAAAACAACAGGGCGCAGGGTACACGCCATGATTCCCGTGCATTTGTACGGCATGCCGGCCAAAATGGACGAGTTGATGCAGATCGCCCACGATAACGGGCTGCAGGTACTTGAAGACTGCGCCCAGGCCCATGGCGCTGATTTCAATGGGCGAAAGATCGGCTCTTTCGGCGATGCGGCCGCCTATAGTTTCTACTTTTCAAAGAACCTCAGCGCTCTCGGAGAAGGCGGCATTGTTCTCACCCAGCGCGAAGATGTGAAAGACGCCCTGCAAAGGCTGCGACTGCACGGCCAGACCGACAAGTATACCCATGGAGAAATCGGCTTTAACTCCCGCCTGGACGAAATGCAAGCCGTGGTCTTGCGTTTGAAATTAAAACACCTGGACCGGTGGAACCAACGCCGAATCGACTTGGCCGCCCGTTACGACAAGGCATTACAAGGGCTCCCGCTTGTCTCTTTCACCGCGGGTGACGGGCGGCATCCGGTTTATCACCTGTATGTGATCCAGACTTGCAAACGCGATCAGCTGGCCGAATCCCTGCGTAACCGACAAATCGGTGTCGGAATTCACTATCCGATCCCCTGCCACTTGCAACCCGGTGTCCGCAACCTCGGGTATCGAAAAGGGGATTTTCCGGTTTCTGAACGCCTGGCCGCGGAAGTACTGTCTCTTCCCATGCATCCCCATCTGGAAGACGGTGAAGTGGACAGAGTCGCACAAGCCGTGCGGGATTTCTTTAAGGAGTAACCCGTTGACCGGCGGCCGGGTCCTGCTGGGGATCTGCTTTGTCGCGGCGTTAATCGCCGGTCTGTTGGTTTTTGTCATCCACTTGAATTTTATCTTAATTCCCGTTATCGCCCTGACACTGGGAATCGCGTTCTACCTGTATCACCCGGACAAAGCATTGTTATGGTTTCTTTTCGCTTTGCCCTGGACAT
The DNA here is from genome assembly GCA_011049425.1 of Candidatus Aminicenantes bacterium. Taxonomy (NCBI): domain Bacteria; phylum Candidatus Aminicenantota; species Candidatus Aminicenantota bacterium. The sequence continues at coordinate 12,843 of DSBM01000009.1, read as the reverse complement.
CCGCGTTGCCGGCCCTGGATCCCAATGGATATCCTTTCAATTATATGGGGACACCCCTTTTCATGCTCTCCGGCATGATACTGGTCTCCATGTGGAAGCGGGAACCTCTCGACGGCCGGCATCCCCTGGCATTCATGGCCGCATTGATGGCCATGATCGTGGTTATCTCCGCACTGTTTTTGGTTTTACGCTGGAGCAATTTGACGCTTGCCGGACACGCCTTCTTACGGGATACGCCAGTGACACCCGATGGGCAGCGGGTCTCTTTCGCTGTTGTTTTCCCAACCATCACCCTGATGCTGGCCATTGTTTCTCCGCATCTGTTCATGATGCTGCGACATCACAAACTTTCACGTGGTCAGGCCCTCAATTACCTGTTCGCAGGCTATACAGTCACCCTCTTAATCGCCGTGGTACAGCGCTTTATCGCCCCGCACTTCCTTTCCCGCGGATATTTTGTTTACCACAACCAGTTAAACGGCGGCACATCCGATTTCAACGCGCTGGGTTTCATGTCGGGTTTTGTATTCCTGGCGGCTCTGCTGAACCATATACACAAAAAACCCGCTCCCGGCAAGCGCCCCGGGTTGACTTTTCCGCAGACCGTTCTGCTGATGATTGCAGCGCTGTACGGGCTGGTACTTTCGGGCAGCCGTACCGGATTTATTTTTGTCATTGCCGCGGCGTTGGTTATGCTGGTAACCAAAAAGTGGCGTTTGCGCACACGCCTGCTGATGCTTCTTTGCTGCCTGGCGCTGTTGCTGGCGGGTGGCGGGATATTGCGACATCGCATCACCCAAACCCTCACCGGATTTCACACCAGCCTGGAAAAAGATGGATGGGTTGCCGCTCTGGACCGGGCTTCCAACCAACGGATCACCATGTTGCGCAGTGGGCTGCGATTGATGAGCGAGGCGCCCATTACCGGGGTGGGAGCCGGAAATTTTCTTTTCGCCCTGAAAAACCTGAATTTCGGCCGCAAACATCTGGAAGACCTCCCACTGAACCAGTACCTGCTCTTCGCAAGCGAAACAGGTGTCGTGGGTGCGATTCTTTTCCTGGGGTTGTTGTGGGTCATAACCGCCAGGCCGCGGCAACCCGCCTGGCTGCCGCTGCTCTGGACCACCCTCGTGGCTTTCCTTGTTGGCACGCCACTCTGGTTGCCGGAATTGGCGCTGCTTTTCTGGTTGATGGCATGGTTGTTGGAACCCTCGTCATCAAGATTTAAAACACTCGTTAAACGCCCGGTTTTGACCACCACGATTCTGTTCCTGGTATTTGTGATTGGTTCGGTCCTGGAGTTTTCCCGACTTCACCCGCTGCAATGGTGCCTCGCCAGGCAAGTCCCGTACAACTACGGCATGTGGCCCAAGGATCAACGCGTGGATGGCCTGCCTTTTCAATGGACACGTGCCGCAGCGGGAACTTATCTACCGGCAGGTAATTATGATCTAATCCGCCTGGTGGCTGATGCCCCCTTCCACAGGCTGCCGCAGGGGAAACAAACGGTCCAAGTGCTGTGGCGGGGCGAAAGAATCCGGAAAATGCAAGCGGAATCGGTTCAGGAATGGCCATTGATCCTGCACTCTTCCCGGGGGGGATGGCTTGAGTTTCGCGTACAGCCCATTTTCAACCTCCGGCGCATGGGATTGGGCCGGGAAGGACGCACCCTGGGGATACAGGTCCACGGCCTTATGCCGTAGAATTCGCGGTTTTGCCCCGCCCCGGTTCTCCATGATACAATGCCGACATGAAAATCATTTGGCAAGGACTCGCAATATTCTCTCTTTTGTTGGCCGTTGCCTGTAACTCGGGTGAAAGCCCGGTAACGGAAACCGTTTTTCCCGAGATCACATCTTCTCGACGCGGGTTTGCCTTGCAATCCCCCGAGGACGACACCCATTTTGTGGGGAACTGGAGCGGTTCTCTGTTTGACGGCCATACCTACCGAAGCATTCCTTTGGATGGAGGAAGCGTACGATTCACACTGGATGCCGCCCAAACCCTGCTCTTGACATTGCGCTTACGCGCCGAAGACGCTACCAGCCTCAGCGTTCTTTTAAACCAACATCATCTGAAAGAACTTCAGTTGGTGCCGAAGCCCCCGTCCGAATACCGGGTACTCCTGCCGCGGCGCCTCCTGCGCAAGAAAGAAAACCTGATATCCTTTGTCCCGGATACCGCGGCACGCATCCGCTTTTACCACTTGGCGATCGCCCCACCGGGTCGTTCTGAACCGGCCGGGATAACCCCACCCCCTCTGGCTGTCATTCAATTGCCGTCTACTTTGGAATATTTGATGCGGACAGGCGAGGGGCACCTGAACATACGGTTTTCTCAACCCATTCCCAGGATTCGCCTGACAATTGATAATGGGGAAGACGTCGAGTTTCATCGCGAATGGCACAGAAAAGATTGCATCAATTTGGACCTTGCCAAATGGCCGGACGGAATCAGGCGACTGCGTTTCCGCATGGATGGTTCCACGATGACATTCGGACTCCTGGCTTCACAACGCACGCGCTTTCTGAACTCGGCGGATCCATACGTCCCCGAAACACCCGAACCCGGCAAAGACTCGGGGATGAACGTGTTAATGATCCTGCTCGATTCCGCCCGTGCCGACCGCTTCTCCTGCGCCGGGTACCACCGCCCCACAACCCCCCACATTGACGCTCTTGCCAGGCGCGCTTGGCGTTTCCAAAACGCCTGGGCGGAAGCGGCCTATACCCTGGCCTCAACCGCCACCCTTTTCAGCGGTCTGGCCCCGGATCAACACAATGCCGTCAGCAACTATTTCGGCGGATTAAACCCCGGCATTCTCACCCTGGCGGAAAAAATGGAACAAGCGGGATATCATACGGCAGCCGTTTCCGCCATTCCCTATTGCGGACGGGCATTCCACATGGAGCAGGGTTTCTCCACTTTCATTGAACTGTTCCAGGAAACCCCGCAACCCCTGGCCTCCGAATTCCCCCCCCGGCTGGATCAGATCATCCAGGAATCCGCGAAGAGAAAAAAACCCTTTTTTGCCTATCTGCATATGCGTGAACCCCACATCGATTACTTGATGCCTCCGCCCTATTACGGCTCTTTTCATCGCGGTTACCAGGATTACCCGAACCCCCGATTCCTGAAAAAATTAAAAGAGATCTACTTCGGCCGCAAGGAACATTCGACGCGGAAACATTCTCCGCAAGACCTTGAGTTACTCAACGATGCATACGACGAAAACCTCTTGTTCGCCGACGCCATGGTGGGCAAGATGCTCCAGTCCTTGAAAGACCATGGACTGCATGAGCGTACCGCCGTCATTGTCCTGGGAGACCATGGTGAGGGGTTGGGTGAGCACGGAGAGATCGGTCACAATACGGTAATGCACCCGGAGGGCTTGCGAATTCCCGTCATTTTTGCCATCCCGGGGTGGTCCGACTCTGGAGGCGTGATTTCACATCCGGTCACCACTTCTGACCTGACCGCCAGCCTGAGCCGCATTTTCGCCGGCGCTCCCTTGCCGGGGACAGGAGAAAAGGGATTGTTCCGGGCACGCCCCGTCCCGACCCTGGTCAGTCGCAGCATCTTTTTCTCGGAATATCACAACCACTGGTCCGTACTGGAGTATCCTTATCAAGCCATTCTGACCGGTTACGGCGACTCACTATCATGCCGGGTGATCAACATTGAAAACGATCCCCGTGGCCGAACCCCTCTGGAACATCCCCTCCACCAGTCATATTTCTTTCAACGTCTGGTCGATACCCTTCGTAACCGCCGCCTGGAAAAGATCACCCCGATAGCTTCTTCCCTCAAGAAAAAAGAGATTGAAAGCCTGAAATCACTGGGCTATTTATAGCAGGCAATCTAGGTACGGTTCATGACTCTGCTCATTCTCTCTTTGTATACGGGCTTGCTTATCATGGTGGGGATTCGACGTCCCCGGAACGGTACAGACGGATTTTTCTTTGCTTCCCACAAATTGGGTGCCCTCTGGGTAGGCGTTACCCTGACGGCTTCCTGGGTAGGCGCAGCCTCCACTCTGGTTACCCTGCAGCAGGCTGCGGAAAAGGGCCACGCAGCCTTGTGGGTGATGGCCGTACCTACCCTCCTCACCCTTATGGTGTTTTTTTTTATTACCGGATTCATCCGCAAGCATGCGTTCACAACCCTGCCCAGGCTCATTCGCAAAGTATACGGAGGGTGGGTCACAAACGCGGCGGCCGCCTTGATATTCATCTACCTGATCCTGCTTACCTCGTCTCAATTCGTGGCCTGGGGCCAATTCCTCAAAGGCATGCTGAACCTGCCCTATACGTCGGCCGTTCTTGGGGGAGCCGTGTTGGTCTGCTCTTACTCGGCTGTCGGCGGCTTTCTGGCCGTTGTCCGGACCGACGGCGTTCAGTTGGTGCTGCTGGGAACCGCTTTGATTGTGATGTACCTGATTGTGGGTCAAGACGCGGTCGAATCCATCCCCCGAGGCATGACCCGCTTCCTGGCGGGAGCAGGCGATCATGGCCTGATGGTATTTTCTTTCACTCTGGCCTGGGTGATCTCCCCGGTTGTATGGCAACGGGTGGCTGCGGCCCGGACCACACGTTGCGCTCGACTGGGGATCCTGGTCGCCGCGGCGGCCGTACTCGCCCTATACCTTATGGTAATACCCACTGGCGTGGCGTTGGCCCCGCTGGCTTCTGAAAGCGGTGAAGTGCTGGCCGGTCTGCAGCGCGCCCTACCCCTCTGGGCGTGCAGCCTGGTATTTCTCGGATTGGGATCGGCAATCCTGTCTACCGCCGACACGGCGTTAAACCTGGCAGCCATGACACTCAGCCTTGACCTGCTCAATTCAAGCAAATCAAACTCCTTGCCCAGGGCCCGGTGGGGAACCTTTGCCGCAGCCGTGCTATCCGCCACGGCCGCCCTGAGATTGCCGTCAATCCTGCAAACCCTCGGTGTGGCATCAGAGATCATGGCGGCGGGCCTGTTTGTTCCGGGCATGGCCGCTTTGTTCCTCTCCCGTCCCTCCCCGCGCGCAGGCGCTTTCAGCCTGGCGACAGGGGGCGGATTCGCCCTGGTTTCATCCCTGAACGCGTTTGGTTTGCCCCTTTCCCTGCCTCACTGGCCGGCTTCTCTTCCCTGGGGGCTGGGCCTTTCGCTGATGGGTTTTTGCTGCGGCTATCTCTGCGACCGGCGCTGCCGTTCAGCTACCAAGACAAATGTTTTCGCGCGTAAAGGAAATGGTGGTGACGGACCACTTTCAGGGGGGTAAGCTCTTCGGGTAAGAGGCGGGTTAGTTTTTCCGCGCTGCGCAACAAGCGGCGCAATTCAGGATGTAAAGGCTTTTTTAGGGCCAGATGCAGCCATTTGCGCACCATCCGCACGAAATCCTCCGGCAAAGGAGAGGTCCAGAAGTTGCCCTCTTGTCGAGCCATCAGCCGAACGGTGCGTGCGATCAGCCGGACTCCGCCGTGAAACAGGCGCGAATCCTCTAAAGAGATTCGTGCCAAATCCCGGCTCCACCGGAAGTAGGCGTCTGCCCAGAAACGCCCGCCGGGAACCCCCTGCACCAGATCACGCCGCAACCGCCTCAAGGGCGCGAAAAGTCCGGATTGAGCCGTGGTGGGGATCAACCGTTCCGCATAACAATCCCCCGCATCTTTTTCGGGAATGGGATCCGGATCATCATTGGGGTAATCGCCGTTAATAAAGTTTTTGTACACATGAAAGGCGGGTTTGCGTGTGCCATCGTTACGCAGGATACCCCAGGAAGAAACCTCGGGGTTTTTATCATCCCGCAACTCGTAAAAAAACACCTTGTCCGGGTAGTCGCGACTTCGACGCAATTGCAGGGTTTCCAGGTAATTCCCGGCCTGCATATCCTCGGAGAACGTCAAGGTGTTCCACCCGGTTTCCGTCAACCAGAATGGGTGTTCAGCAAACCCCAGGTCCGACAACAGGTCTTTTACCGCGGGAATCAGGGGTTCACCCGATTCCAACAATTCAAACACGTATTGACCTCCCCTGGAGTCGTAAAGGTGGTGACTGACGATATCGATCTCTTCTCCAACAGATACAAGGATGTATTTCAACCACAAAAACCACTCCTGGTTGGTGGTGGTCCAGTGGGCCAGATCCGGGCCCACGATAAATGCACCCGGGTCTTGTTTGCGAATCGCTGCCGCCGCCGGTTTCCAGACTTGCGACACAAAGACATCCTTTCCCGGAAAAAAGAAATCCGGCACATTGGGCTCATTCCAGATGCTCCAATACTTGATCTTTTGCCGGTAGCGCTGCACGGTTACGGAAACAAAGCGGCTCCAGTCGGAAGAATGATCAGCGGGGTAGTTCGGCCCTTTGCCGCCGTTGGCCCAATCCGGTGTATAGGCCAGAACCGCCAGCAGGGACAACCCGTGATTTTTTGCGAAATCAACCACCCGATCAACATCCGCAAAGCGAAACTCCCCTTTCCGAGGCTCACAACTTCGCCAGTCAATATCAATGCGGATCCAGTGTATCCCCGCCTCAACCGCTCGGGTTAGAGTCGCGTTATCCGCCAGGTGGGCGTTTACCCCATAAGGAGAGAAAGACACGCCGGCACCGCTGAGAACCAGGGCAACCCAGAGCCAACCACAACACGCAAAAATGAAACGCTTCATATTACTCCTGGACCATTCAGTCTGCCGTTCACTGCAAGATCGTAAGTCCGAGTTGAAATTATATCCGCCCGCGAAAAGACGCGCAAGCGTCCAATCCCGTATGGCGGTTCCCATTGCCAGCTAAAATCCGGTCCGACTTGCAAACCCGATTGGGCTTGCTTACAATACCATCATGACCGGTAAGGAAATTGAAAACATCTCCGAGTATTTTTACTCAAGGGATCCGCATATGTCTGCGGAAGACAAATGGCAAACCGTTTTCCAGCAATGGGTCAACCGCATTGAAGAAAAGAAACTGCTGCTGAGCCTGTATGAATTGAAATTATGGCTGGAAAGCACGGAAGCTTTTTTTTCTTCCCGTTTCCTGGAAAGCCAGATTTTCCGGTTTTCCACCGCGGAGCTGCGCAATTATTCCATTTACCTGCATACCTTCACGCAGGTTTCAGCCCGAGTTATTCAGCTGCTTAAGGAAGTGGACTTCAAAAAAGACAAGTTTCTCTTGAACTTTGAAGAATTCATTGTAGAGGAAATCCTTGAGATCTACACTTCCAAGTCTTTCCCCACTTTTTCCGACACGTATTCCCCGGAGTCCTGGTTTTCCAGCCTGAGGATTTTTCTGCAGAACCTGCGCCACTTGTGTTCGGAACTCGTAAAGGGCGATGTCGTGACCCAGCGCACTTTCTCCGCCATCAAGAAACTCTACCACCGGGAACTCACGCTGAACCCCATCATCATGACCCTGATCAAAAAGCGTTTTATTCCCAAGATGGATAAAATCTACCAGCCCGACATCTCCCGTATTATTGCCCGTATAGAGGAAAAGGACTTCCGCCGCCAGATCGGTTTGTTCTTTCTTTTCGCTTTCCGCGTGATGAAGATCAACAATTTCATTGAGTCCAATCTCAACCGCAGCCGCAACCTCGATCACATCATCCCATTGATTCTGGCACTGAAACGGAGTCAGGAGAATTTATACACATTTCACGACAACCTCTTGCGGGAACATGTGGTGACGAACCTGGGGAAAAAACAAGACGGGATTATCCAGACCGTTCTCGAAAATTTCAAACAGGAATACCAGAAGATCTTTGAAGGCGAGCTCCCCAATTTCTTCGATACCCGGAATGAGCGCTCGGATCGCCGCAAAGTGCTGAAGAACATGGTCATTATCTGTGATATGGCCATTAAGGAATTAATCGAAGCCATCGCCCAGGTCTTTGACCCACAAATTACCGGTGGCGCGATATTTGAAAACTACATATCCCGAAAGGAAAAGGCCGGCGAGGTGCGGGTAAAATTATCCCACCTGCATTCAAAAATTAACGACTACTTTTCACGCAAAGAACATATTCCACCTTCTGATATCCTGTTTGATCTGAACCTTTTTATTGAAACCGACTTGAACCAACTGCAGTACAAGGACTGGAATGAATTCCTCTATTTCTACAACCACTTGACGGAAGCCAATTTCAGCGACGAGTTCGATGTCACATTGAAATCTTTCCACTCATTTATCACCACCTTACTCAAGGGTCTGGTAAAAGGCCAATAGTATGCGCGGCCCCATTGAGCTCACTTTGGTCATGGTCAAACCCGATGCCATGCAGCGCCGCCTGCTTGGCACCATCATCCGGCGTTTGGAGCGAAAGGGACTTGTCATGGTTGCGGGGGATTTGCGCCAACTATCCCGGGATACCGCGGCCAGTCATTACGCTACCCATCAGGGCAAGGATTTTTATCAGCGCCTGCTGAAATTTATCACTTCCGGACCTGTTTTCGTCAGTGTCTGGAGAGGCCCCCAAGCCATTCAACGCGTGCGCACATTGGTTGGAGCCACCAGTCCCGATGAAGCCCACCCCGGTACCATCCGCGGCGACTTCGCTTTGCACATCACCCAGAACCTGGTCCATGCATCCGATTCCCTGACTTCCGCCGGCCGGGAAATCGCCCTTTTTTTTCCGGATGAAGATTTTTTCGATATCACCGCGGTAGACGCGGATCTACTTTCACCACCTGAATAGGATCCGGCACGGAATTCATCTATCCTCAATCCCAGCCTGCAACCAAACTGTGCTATAATCCGCCTATGCCCCGGAACGAGCGCATCCTCATCATTCTCAACCCCTCTTCCGGCGTCGTGTCCAAAGATATTGCCGCTTCCGTGATTTTTCAGAAGTTACGACGTCACTTTGATACGGTATCGATCATCAATTCCAATTCCCCTGCACACGGCAGTGAAATCACCCGTCAGGCTTTGCCCCATTTTGACATTATCACGGCATTCGGCGGTGACGGTACCATCAACTCCATTGCCGGTTCTCTGGTTGGAACGGACAAGACCCTGGGCATTTTGCCCGGAGGTTCGGGAAACGGGCTGGTACGCAACCTGGGCATTCCCCTATCCTGGCGCAAAGCGCTGGACACCCTGGTTCAGGGCACGGACACCCTCGTGGATGTGGGTAAACTGAACGATCGCTTCTTTTTCAACGTGGCCGGAGTCGGTCTGGACGGCCTGATCGCCAAAAAATTCAACCTGCAGTCCCGGTACCGCGGCATCATGCCCTACGTTTACTACGGGCTCAAAGGCTATTTTGAAATGCCTTCCTTCCGTGTCCGCATCCGCATGGATGACCGCGAATACATTGATGACGAGATCCTGATAGTGGCGTTTGCCAATTTCAAACAATACGGAGGCAAAGCCGTAATTGCGCCTTTTGCCTCTCCGGTGGATAACCATCTGGACCTGTGTATCCTTCAGAAATTCTCTCTGCTGGGCGGGGGACTCAATGTACAGCGCCTGTTTACGGGGAACATTCACAAGGCGCCGTTCTACCGCGGCTTTAAATTCCAGCGACTGGTGATTGAGTCACTGAGTGGTGTTCTCCCTTCCACCATCGACGGAGAATACGGTGGAGAAGAGCTCTCCCGCTACACCGTAGAAACCCTTCCCAGCAAAATCCGTATCCGGGTTCCCGCTGATTGCAGGCTTTCCTGAGAACTGGATTCAGGTCTTTATGTGTTATGCGCAATATTCGTCGAACACCGAAAAAGTCCGGCTGGTCCGGCTCTCAATGAGATCGCCTGCGCCGCTCTGGACAACACGCGTGACTAGAAATTCCACTTCTCTATTCTTAAACCTTGCCGGAATCCCATAAATTGTAATTGCCCCTTGCTTGGGAATTTCCTCAATAAAATTCAAACCTGTTCCGGAAACATTGTATATCCGGTAGGCTTCACTGTTTCCTTCCTCCCGGTCTTTTATCTCAAGTGCATCAAGCCTGATTGGACCACGCCTGGATTTCCTTTTACTTTCAATCCGCTCAACAGGGGGGTAGATGTGTCCTATTTCTGTTTCGATTCGACTCCTCTTGAAATATGGGTTTCCTACCAGTAATCCCTCCTCTAAAAAGCAACTCGTTGCGGTTGCAATCTGTTCAAGGTTTAATACTACCGGCTGCTGAGAATCATAAGGCATCAGGTTGTGATTGGCATTTTCCAAAAGGATTAGTTTTGATTCCTTGCCTCTGCTGATTACCTGACAATGAAGATCTTCCGATTGGCCATAAGGAACAAGATCATCTCTTTTCCCATGGACCAACAAGACCCGGCTCCCCAGGTTTTCCAGGTTGTAAAAAGGGGAAGCGCTTAAGAGAGAAGCGGCAAAAGGAGTATCCGTTCCGAATAATCTGTCCCAGAAAGAATCCAGCCTGGCCAAATTTGAAGGCGCGGCTTCCGCTACTATTGCGTGCATGTCCTCACACGTTTGCGGATGGGTTGCCAAGGTCAATATCCCGTGCCCACCTGCGGAATGCCCCCACCCGCCAATCTTTCTGGGGTTGCATTCTGATTTGAGCAGGCTTAACGCAGCAATCCAATCCTGCATTTGCGCAGGCCATATCAGGCTGCTTTCGGCAGGTCTAAAGTCGATATAAGCAACATCGACGTGGTCCTCAAGGAGTTGAATCAATTCCCTTTTTGAATTATCGCTTTCCCAGCTTTCCCTGTGATTATACCACCCTCCACCAGGTATGCTCACAACCAGATAGCGCGATTGGTCAACAAATGGGAGGGGTCTTGAGTAAATATGGATCTTTTGCCTGGGATCCGTCCCATAGAAAATTGTTCTTTTTAATGTATTTTCAGGAAGTGTTTGCAATTGATAGACAGGATTTCCGAATAGGGATGTGTAGTCGGCGGCGGCTCCTGCCAATAAGACTGAACTACTCAATATGAAGTTGCGTCTTCTCATGATCGATGATGAAAAGAATCAATTTGATGCAAGGATTGATTCTAGGCCTTCAATATGAAACTGTCAATGGGGGCTAGCGGTATCCTATATAAAGAAAGAATTACTGATTCGAGAACGATTTAACCAGGGTTCTACTGAAAGATCCGACCGACCTGATGCGGCCGGATCAGGCATTGCAGCACTATAATGAGAAAAAAAAGGGGAAGCCGAAGCTTCCCCTTTTTATGGTTTTGTCAGGTTGCTTATTCTGAAGACGCCAGTTTCTCAGTAACCAGACCTACCACCTCGATCCGGGCTTCACGGATGGCGTTCATCACATCCACCAGTTTACCGTATTCAAGATTGATATCAGCCTTGAGCAGAACTTTGGATTCGGTCTGCTGGTTTTCCTCCATGAGGGTTTCGATGGCTGAAGGCAAACTGTTCAATCCATCTTCCAGCAACTTGTTCTCCAAGTAGATCTCGCCGGTGGCTTTGACATCGACGGAGATCAATTGCCCGGGCTCAGGTTGGTCCTGGGTGTTCGCCGCTTCAGGGAGCTTTACGTTGGCCCCCTTCTGGATCATGGGTGTGACCACCATGAAGATGATCAAGAGAACCAGAAGGATGTCACACAGCGGGACAACATTGGGCTCTGATTTGGCAGAGCCTGATCCCATTCCTCCGCCGGCCATGACTCACGCTCCTTTGTTGGCTTTCAGTTTTACGAAGTGATCGATGAGTTCCGAAGACGCGTTGGCCATCTCTCCGGTGAAGATGTCCACCTTGTTCAGCAGCGTGTTAAAGAACCATACTGCGATCACGGCCACGCCGATACCTGCGCCGGTGGCAATCAGGGCTTCGGCGATACCCGCAGCCACGGTGCCGATGCCGCCGGAACCGGATACGGACATGCTCTGGAAGGCGTTGATGATGCCGAACACGGTTCCAAACAGGCCCACGAAGGGGCTGGTTGAACCGATGGACGCCAAGGCATTCAAGCCGCGCTTGAATTCCTGGACACTCTTGATGGTGGCACGATCAATGGCCCGCTTGGCGGATTCAACCTGGGTAGCGTAATCGGCCTTGCTCTCTTTCTGGAACTCCAATTCATTCAAACCGGCAACCAGTACCTTGGCCAGGTGGCTGTTCTTGAAGCGCTTATCGGAAGCCAGTTTGGCGGATTCTTCCACCTTGCCCTGCTGCCACAGCTTGCCGATCAGTTTGAGCAAAATGTTGGACTGCTTTTTGGCTTTATTAAAGACAAGCAGCCTTTCCACGCCCACGGCAATGGAATACACCGACATGAAAAGCAGGATAAAAACCACGGTTTTGGATAATAATCCCATGTGGGCCCACATTTCCTGCATAGTGAATTGCATAGAAAACCTCCTATTCTGTTTAAATTAAAAAACTACTGTTGCAAACTGAACGTAATGATAACCGTAAACTTCACCGGTTTGGGAACCCCGTTCACAATGTAGGGTTCATAAATCCACTGCTTGACCGCCGCCAACGCGTTGGCGTTTAACAGGGGATGGCCGCTGATAATGCGTGCGTCCCGAACCCGGCCGTAGATATCGGTGACCGCCTCAACAATCACCCGGCCGCGAATGCGGGCTTTCAAAGCCACTGAGGGGTATTCCGGCTCTACCCGCCGGATCAACTTGGGCCGCTGCACCGTGGTAACACGTATGGCATCACTGGTATCGGTGGTATCCGTTAACACACCGCCGAGTACGCCGCCGATGACACCGCCTTCAACTCCACCTTCGACACCGCCTTCAATGCCGCCGTCGATGCCGAAATCGCTGACATCCTCTTCTTCGATCTCTTCGGGAATTTCAACCGGCGCCACAAGCCGGCCGGAAATCACCGCGCGCCGCTCCTCCGGCTTTTCGGCACGCTCACGGCCGGACTTAACCTTGGCCTTGGAAGAAGCCTTCTTTGCAGGCGGAGGCGGCG
>DSBM01000008.1 GCA_011049425.1 Candidatus Aminicenantes bacterium | reverse complement strand
GTCCTGCCTCAGCCCATGGGGCCCCGGAACCTGCCGTTTGCGTTCGCTTATGCTTTATGCCCTGCGGGTATGTATGCCCTCTGGGCACTCTTCCTCACAACTGCTTACTGATTCCCAATATATATTTACCCACACGAAACGTAATAGAACCAAAAGTTGAAGAGTTGAAAAGGAAAGAAGTAGAAAAGGTCTTTAGAGATTTCACTTTCGACTTTCAACTGCCTGTCTACTGTTACCTTCTCTCCAACTTTATTGCCTATCCGGTTCGGAAAATTACGCTTTCTTTCTGGAACCAGTGGGCGCAGAACACCAGGCTGATCACAGCGAAGATTGTCAGGGAAAGGAAAACCTCCAGCAAGAGCAGGGGTTGGATGCTGCCGGCAATGATCTCCCGGGTCGCCAGGGAAACGTTCAGAACGGGGATCAATGCCGTGACTGAATTGAGCTTGAAGCCCGGGAAGAGGCCGATAAAAACCGGCACAATCACCAGGATGTTCATGGGAGTCATGATGTTCTGGGCTTCCTTGAAGGTGTGCGCGAATATCGAGATAGATAAAAGAATGGCGGCAAAAAAGGTGCACAGGGGAATGAGCAGGGAAAACACCAGCAGGATGGAACGGATGTCGATGATCTTGACCAGGGAGGAAAGCAGGTCTTCCGGAATTCCCGTGGTATATTGCAGGGCGATATACAGGCCCAGGATTGACATCGCCGCTGAAATAAGCCCGGTCAGGAAAACCAGGCTGAATTTGCCCAGAACGATCTCCAAGCGCGTGGCCGGGGTTGCCAGAAGGGTTTCAATCGTGCCGCGCTCTTTTTCCCCGGCCGCCAGATCAATGGCGGGATACATGGCGCCGATGAAACAGAAGATTACGAAAATATAGGGCAGGAAGCCGCCGATTGCTTCGCCGATGCGCTCCTTGACGGTCACGATGTCGTGTTTGTCCACGGTGACCACTTCGAACACCCGGCGGTCCAGATTCATCTCTTTCAGCCGGGTTGAAAGCAGTTGCTCCTTGTATTCGTCGAGAATGGAACGGATCCGCCGGGAAGTCAGGTCCGTTTCCTGGGAAGATTTCAGGTAGAAGCGGATGGTTCCCGGTGCGCGGGAAGCGACCACGCGGTCGAAATCAGCGGCGAATGCCAGGCCGAAATCGATTTTTTCTTCGCGAATGGCGGTGGAAAAACGATCTTCCGGGATATCGGAGATCACGCTCACCTTGTCATGGTTTTTCAATACATCGAGGAAACCGGCCGCGTTGCCGTTGAGTACAAGGGCCAGTTTCAGTTCCTTGACTTCGGCTTCTTTGTGCTGCCGCATCATGATGTGAGTGGAAATAGATATAAGTACGGGAAAGAGCAACAGGGGAATCAGGATCATCACCACCAGGGTGCGATGGTCGCGCAGGGTGTCTTTCAGTTCCTTGCGGAAAATAATTGCCGTCTTTTTCATGTCAGGCCTCCTGGACCAGGCGGATGAATTCATCTTCAATGGTGCGGGCCTGGCACTGGTCACGGAAATCCTTGAAAGGACCGTTAAAGAGCAGCCGGCCTTCGTGGATAATGGCCAGGTCATCGCTCAAAAGGTTGACCTCGCCCATGATGTGGGTGGAAAAGATCACGGTTTTGCCGTCTTCGCGGCAGCGCCGGATCAACTCGATAATGGCCCGGGCGGTAATCACATCCAGGCCGGTGGTGGGTTCGTCGAAAACCACCACTTCGGGATCATGAATCATGGTACGCGCGATTGAAACTTTCTGCCGCATACCGGTGGAGAGCTTGGCGATGCGGCGACCGGCGAAGGGATGAATGTCGAGCATGTCAAACAGGCGTTTGCGGTTCTTGTCGAAGGTCTCGCGGTCGATATCGTTCAAGTCGGCATAGTAGCGCACGATCTCGTCGGGGGTCAGGCGGCCGTAGAGGCCGGTCGTCCCCGTCAGGAAGCCGATGCAGGCGCGTACCCGGCGGGGTTCCCGCTGGGTGTCATGTCCGGCCACGCGGATCGCCCCTTCCGTTGGTTTCAGCATGGTGGCAATCAGTCGCAGGGTGGTGGTTTTGCCGGCTCCATTTGGCCCCAGAAGGGTAAACACGCGGCCCGGCCGGCAAGTGAAACTGATTTCCTTGACGGGCCAGATGTAAGATGAGTCGCCGTCTACACCCATTTCCCGTTTTTGTTTTTTGGTCAAGCGAAACCGTTTGCTGAGTTTTTCTACCTCAATCATGGGCCCAATCCTCCCTCAAAAACATGCATACGGGTGTATGCGCATAAAGTTTTGGATTTTAATGGATAGCCTAATCTTTCTGCTGACGGAACAATGCGTTTGTCGCAACTGTCCACCCCCCCCGTTGTGTGGGATGGGCAGGCGGGTTACTAAGAATCAACGTTACGGCGGGAAGTGGTTTTGGCAAGAATGGTAATCCGAACCCGTTTGCGCAAGCCCCGATCAAGGTCCACAAATACCAGGTCGTAATCTCCCAGAAAACCCGGTCCCGGGTGCCAGTAAAATATGCTGTTTTCCGCATCCATAGTGGAACCAATGGGTAGTGATCGCAACTGGTCGCCCACTTGCATAAAGCCGGTAAAGCTGGCTTTGGGGCGTTGATCCGAATTGAGGTCAACGACAAGGCCTTCTGCTATACCCGTACTGATACGGATTTCGGCCTTGGTTCCATAAGGATGGATCCGTTGGGCCTGTGCATGCGGATTCAAAGCATGCTTCACAATTACGGGCGATGCATCCGGCAACATTGCATTCAATTGTTCCAGGCTAGGTTGACTTGGATTTTGAGAGAGGGTTGCTGTTGATGCCGTGTCAGGTGGGGAAGTATTCACCACCATGAAGTAGCGGGACCCAATTCCAGCAACGTTATCGGCATTGTCTGTCACGCTCCAGGCGATATTATGTAAACCGTTTTCGTACTCTGTCGTATCAATAATGTAATATCCCACCGCTCCTTCTGTGTTGGCATATCCAGGAAAGATGTTTGCGATATCTTCGCGGTAGTGGTTGTAATTCACATGACCTTCAAGTGGAAATCCGTCAAGCCACACCGTTATCGTAGAACCGTCTATGGGGATCATGTTGGGTTGGGGTGTCAACACCCAACCAAAGTTGATAAATCCAGATCCACTTGCTTCACCACCTTGATCGGGAGTGTCAATGGCACCAAAAGGCAGTTCTGAATTTGCGTTGTCGCAGTTGATCGTTTTCGTGCCCAATTGAGTGGTATTGCCTTCCTTGTCAGTAGCCAAAGCGTGAAGCAGGTAACTCCCATTGCCCCCATTGGGTAAATGATTGGTTAACAGCATGTAGCCCCAACCGGCACGGTAATTTAATGGATACTCCGGGTACAATGTTTCCACATCCGGCCTGGCGCCCTCAACAAAAACTCCCTGACCGATATAGACATACCCATTTGGAGATGGGGGCTCTCCATCCACCGGATCACGCCAGATGCTAACTTTTTCTACTTCAATGTCATCCAAAACCCAACCCGATACCGGGATACTTCCGATGACATCGGAGTTTTGCACTGGAATATCAAAACTTCCAAATGGAGAGTATGTTGCTCCAGAGCCGTGCACTTGCAAGGTTACGTTGATATTCAGGGGCGAATTGGAGGCCAGGCCGGCGTCGATGGTCAAGATGCCGGTATATGTACCCGCGGTCAGACCGGAGGGCGTAACGCTGATGGTGATGACGCCGGTGTTGTTGCCCGCGGTGGGCGTACTGCTCAACCAATTGCTGTCACTGGAAACTGTCCAGTCCATGTTACCGCCACCCGTATTGGAAATGAGCACTTGCTGGGATTGCGTTGTTAGTCCATTCACGCTGCCGAAATTAAGCGAATCATGATCCACCGTCAGGGAGGGAATGCTTCCGGCGAGGTAAACGGAAAAGGCGGCATCGCTGGTGTCCGACGGTTCCCCGTCACTGGCGTCGCTGATCCGCACCAGACAATCTGTTGAAGATAATTCCGGCACAATTACTTCGTAGGCGCCGTCATTTTCTGTTGATGCCACCACGTCGTACCAGGTCTGACCATTGTCACCAGATACTTCTATGTGTACGTTGGCGATGGAGTCTGAAGCGTTCCAGGTGATGGTCTCTGTATCACCGGATATATATACTTCGCCGCCGTTCGGGGAAAGCACTTGTATGGCTGCTCCCGGGCCGGCAGCGGTTTTAATGTAGTAGATCGGACCCCAGTCCATCCATTCGTATAGGCTATCATTGGGTTGGAAGCCGACGCCTGCGTCAAACCAGACGATGTGGACGCCACCGTTGTTGTCCGGTGCCGCCACCGGGCTGTGGATGTAGGAATGGTTTTTCTGCCACAGCAGTTCAGCGGGGTCGCGGTTGCCGTCACCGTCGCCGATGACGATCATCAGGCGGGTGTTGCGATAGTAGCCACGGTTGTCGTACAGGCTTTCTTCGATAACCGCCGGCCCCTCCTGGAACAGGGCGTAGAAGTTGTTGAAATCGTCGGTGCGGATGTCCCCCCACTGCTTGTAGCGAAAGTGATTGTTCAACGCACCTTCATATTGCCAGGCGCCCGTGGCCGTGCGCTTGGAGTACAGCATGCTACCCAATCCGTACAGGGCGTGCACGTTGCCGTTGTGGTCGTTGGCCACGGCCGGCCATTTGTTTGAGGAACTGATCTGGGTCGGGGAACCCCAGTTGTTGGCTCCCAGGCGCCGGGAGGACCAGATGCCCCCAAAGTGCCATTCCCAGACGGTCACCACCCGGCCGTTGCGCGCGGTGATGTCGGCGTGGTAGTTCAGGTGGGAGTAATTGTCGTAGGTCACTCGTTCCACCTGCCAATTCCCTCCAGGGACTTTGCGGGCGGAAAAGATTTCGGCATCGTTGTTAACCGACGTCCCCCTGTGTTTTGACCAGACCGCGTACAGCGTATCGTCTGCGGAGTCAATGGCAAGGCGCGGCCACACATCGCGCTGATTCTCGCTTACTTCGATGTAATCGTTTGGTCCGTTACCCGTCCAGGCATCCCATTCTCCGTCAGAGAAGCGGGCGTAGGCGATATCCCGTCCTCCGCCGAACCCTTCCATCCACACCATGTGGAAGTCGCCGCTGGCATCGGCCACCACGTGGGGATACTCGGGATTGGAATATGCGGGTTGACTGAAGAGTTTTTTTACTCCCCAGCTTCCGTCCCGGCGGACGCGGTAATAAATGTATTTATATCCGCTGTGTTTCTCAACCCATACGGCGAGAATGGTGGCGCCACCGTTCGCAGCGGCCACACTGGGGTATTGGCAATAGCCATAGTCGGAGAGTATCACGGATTGCTGTTGTGACAGGGCGGGCACGTGAAGGGTTAAGAAAAACAATAAAATACACAACCATATGGGACCGGTCTTTCCGACGGGGGTGTTTCTGAACACAGTTTTCATGCCATTACCTCCGGTTTTGGCAGATCCCCGGCGAAATTTCCGCTACGGGAACCTGATTATACCAGCAATTAATTTTCCAGTAAACGAGAAGCATGCATTGATAAGGTGTTTCAGTCAAAAGTGCAGGGCGCGTTGCCGTTAATCGTCAATCAGGCAGCTACATGCTTGACAAATAATGTTAATTACCGTGCTACGCAATACCGGCTTAAGTCTGAGGGTCTTGTGCGATTGCCATTGATGGGGAAATCATTTACTTTGGCGGCGGTTTCTGATACAATGACGTCAACGACTACGAATCGATAGAGAAAGACAGGAGGAAATTGTGAGCATTACCACAGAGGAGAAACGGAAATTGATTAACCGTTTCCACCGCAACGAGACGGACACCGGATCCGAGGAAGTTCAAGTCGCGGTTTTGACTACCCGTATTAAAAACCTGACGGAACACTTCAAGACCCACAAAAAGGACAACCACTCCCGCCGCGGGCTATTGTCCATGGTGTCACGCAGGCGAAAGCTCCTGAAATACCTCAAGCGCAAGGATTTTAACTCTTACAGCCGGGTATTGAAGGACTTGAAATTGAGAAAGTAAAACTTGATCGACACATCCCCCAAGGCGCGATTCAGCGTGCCGATTTTTAATGGAGAAAAAAATGCAAAAGACCATAAACATTGATTTAGACGGAAATGCCCTGATTATTGAAACCCATCGCTGGGCCAAGCAATCGAACGGATCGGCCCTGCTTACATACCGGGATAATCGCATCCTGATAACTACCAACATGAAAGAAGAGGCCCGGGAAGGCCAGGACTTTTTTCCTTTGATGGTGGATTTTCGAGAGAACAACTATGCCGGAGGTAAGATTCCCGGCGGATTTTTTAAGCGTGAAGGCAAGCCCTCGGAGCGGGAAGTTTTGCTCAGCCGCCTGATCGATCGACCCATTCGCCCACTTTTTCCCGAGGGTTTCTTTAATGAGACCCAGGTGATCGCCCTGCTGCTGAGTGCTGATTTCAGCGTGGATTACGATGCCATGGGAATAACCGGGGCTTCAGCGGCCCTGATGTCCTCCACCATTCCTTTCGATACACCCGTAGCCGCAGTTAAGGTTGCCCGCCGCGACGGGCGCTTTTTCATCAATCCCGGACGGGATGAACTCAACGAGAACGAATTCGAGATGGTCCTGCTGTTGGCGGGAACCGAAGACGACATCGTAATGATGGAAGCCGAGGGCGACCAGTTCAGTGAAGATTTGCTTAAACAGGGCTTGGTTCTGGGTAAGGAGATCATTCAAAAGCTTTGTTCCGCCCAACGCGAACTGATCAATCCGGATAAAATAACTATAGAACCGGACACCCGCTATGATGAGGTTCTGGCTGAACTAGAGCGGAACTGTGGTGATCGTCTCCAGGACGCTATCTTTATCCAGGACCGGGTGAAACGCCGTGAAGAGATCGCAGCCATTAAGGACGAAGTGTACGCAAAAATCGAGGATGAGGAGTTGAAGCCCAAATACAAACGGGCTTTCCATCAGTTGGAGCACGACTCGTTCCGGCAGCGGTTGTTGGAAAAACGCGAGCGTAACGACGGCCGCGCCTTGAACGAAATCCGTGACTTGTCCGTGGAACTGGACGTATTGCCACGCGCCCACGGCTCCGCGGTGTTTACCCGCGGCGAGACCCAGGCCCTGGCCGTGGTCACCCTGGGATCCGAAGACGACGCCCAGCGCATTGATGATATCGCCGCTTCCAGTGACAGTTTCCGCCATTTCATGTTGCACTACAACTTCCCGCCATTTTCTGTGGGAGAGGTCAGCTTCTTGAGGGGTGCCGGACGCCGGGAAATCGGACATGGCAACCTGGCCTGGAAAGGCATCCGTCCCGTACTTCCCAAATACGATGAGTTCCCCTATACCATCCGTGTGGTTTCGGATATCCTGGAATCCAACGGTTCAAGTTCCATGGCCACGGTATGCGGAACATCGCTGGCGCTCATGCAAGCCGGTGTCCCCATGCGCAGCGCCGTTTCGGGTATTGCCATGGGCCTGGTCAAGGAAAAAGATCGGTATGTGGTTCTGACCGATATCGCCGGTTTTGAAGATCATTTCGGAGACATGGATTTTAAAGTGGCGGGCACCGCCAAAGGCATTAATGCCGTACAGTTGGACATTAAAATCGATGGTTTAAGCGAAGAGATCATCGACGCAACTCTCAACCAGGCCAGGGAGGCGCGCCTTCACATTCTGGAAGTGATGAACAGCGCCATTGATCATCCGGCTGAGGAATTGTCTGAATTCGCCCCGGTAATGGTAACCATGCGAATCGATACGGACAAGATCCGCGATCTCATCGGTCCCGGCGGGAAGACCATCAAAGAGCTTACCGCGACTTTCGGAGTCAAGGTCAACGTGGATGATGACGGCAAAGTAACCATTGCCGCGCCCAACAACGAAGTGGGCTCCAAAGTACAGGAGCGCATCAAAGCGCTGACCGCATCTCCGGAAATCGGTATGACTTATACGGGTAAGATTACGCGTATCGAGGATTATGGGATATTCGTGGATATTCTTGGCGGAGCGTCGGCCCTGGTGCATATCTCTGAGATTTCTCATCGCAGGATTCCCAGTATCAATGACATGAAATACGAAATCGGACAGGAAATTGAGGTCAAGGTGATCCATATCGATCGCGATGGCCGGGTCAAAGCCTCGATTCGTGAGTTGCAGCCGGAGCCCGAAGGCGGCGACCGCGAAGATGGCGGATCCCGCCCGCCACGCGACCGCGAAAGCCAGGGTCGGGATAACCGCAGCCGGGATTCCCGTAACCGTGACAGCCGCGGCCGGGATAACCGCTCCCGAGACAATCGCGGCCGGGATAATCGCAATCGCGACCGCAAAAATTGATGAGATCACGGGCGGGCTTTACGCTGGTCGAACTGATCGTTGTCGTGGTCATCATTGCCGTGTTGGCCGCGGTGGCCCTGCCCGTGGCCCAGACATCCATGCAACGTGCGGACGAGGTGGAATTGCGACGGGCGCTGCGTCAATTGCGCAACGCCATTGATTCTTATCGCGATTTCGCCATGGAACACAAGGTCGAGATGGATAGTGATCGCTATTTCCTGCCCAAAAGCCTGGATGAACTGGTGGAAGGCCTGGAGTACAGAAACAAAGAGGGGGATCGCCGCATTGAACGTTTCCTGCGGCGGATTCCCAGGGATCCCCTAAGCAATACAAGGGAGTGGGGATTGCGTTCTTTCCAGGACAAGCGCGACAGCTCCCAGTGGGGAGGCGAAAATGTCTGGGACGTGTACTGCCTGTCTGAAAATACTGCCCTCGACGGCACTCCTTATCGTTCCTGGTAGCCCGAAGTTGACGTTTGATGCCACTCTCTGCTATAATAAAAACGGTTTTCCCGGACTTACCCTGAGCATACCGCCGCGGGACGGTCCATTCCCCCCGCTTGCTTTATAGGCAAAAGGAGGACAATCTTGGAAACGCAAGAATTCATAGACAGCAAATTCCGCCTGGTGATCCTGGCCGCAAAACGCGCCCGGCAGTTGTTGCGTGGTGGTCGTAAAAAGGTCGACATGGTTGCGGAGAATCCCCTTACCATCGCCTTGGAAGAGATCAGGCGTGGTTTAATCAACTACGAGATTACGGATGGAACCCCCAGAAAACCGGATCTCTCCATTTTTGGCGATTCCGAAGAAGCAGTGGATGGGGAAGAAGGCAGTGAAGTGGATGTCACTGACCTGGATGGCGACGGCGAGCCGGATGATGGGTCCGGGCGCGAAAGCAGCGATAGTGATACGGATACGGTTGGAACGGATGCAAACCCCGATAAAGCAACTGAAGACGAGCCGCATCCCGATGAAGCGGATCCGGAAACAGACGAGAAGGAAACCCAACCCGCCGTGGAATGACCCTGGCGGTCCGCACCCCAAACTGGATCGGCGATTGTGTGATGGCCCGGCCCGCCCTGCGGTTGCTGGAATCACATTATGCTGCTCATGACCTGATCCTGATTACCCGTCCTTACCTGGTGGAGTTGTTTACGCCGCCGCTGGTTTCCCATGATTTGTCTCACCCGGTAATTGGGCTTCCTTTGTCAAGGGGATGGCGTGAAGTGGTGAGCGGTTCCCGCCGCCTGAAGGATTGTAATGCCGAACGCGGGCTGCTGTTTACAAACTCCATGAGTTCGGCGCTGATGTTTCGCCTGGCGGGAATTCGCCACCTGACCGGGTATCGCCGTGATGGCCGCGATCTTTTTTTATCCAAAAAACTGGATTGGCCGCGGCAGGAATGGCGGCAGGTTGACGCGTATAATGACTTGGCGGCGGCTGAATTGGGTACCCATGGCGATCATGGTGTGGATCCCGACTGGCCCGTACCGGAACCATTCAGAGATCAGGTGCGCCGCCGGCTGGTTCACCTTGGTGCCCGGGAAGAGGCGCCATGGATCGGCATTTCGCCATGCACGGCTCATGGCTCAGCCAAGGAGTGGCCGCACGCGCGTTTTTTGCAGTTGATCCAAATCCTGACCGCTGAATATTCGCGCCTTTCCGTCCTGCTTTTCGGTAGCCCTGCAGACCATGATCGCCTGGAAGCCCTGGCCGCGACCGCGCCGGGTTGCAGCATCAACCTGGGTCGCAATCTTTCCCTGGCGGAGTCCGTGGCCGCGGCCTCCCTGTGCCGCCTGTTCATTACCAATGATTCGGGAATGATGCATGTGGCAGATGCCGTTCATACCCCGGTGGTCGCACTCTTCGGCCCAACGGATCCGCGCCGCGTGGTGTCGAATTCGCGCAGCGTGCGTGTGATCCATCACCATGCGAGCTGCGCTCCCTGCAAACGGCGGGATTGCAAAGATCACCATTGCATGCGCTCGATTTCCGTGCGGGAAGTATGGGAAGCCGTTACATCCCGGCTGGACGAGGCAGAAGGGTGGGAGTGAAATTTTTCATGTAGTCGTGAATACGGCGCGTCGCCCGTTTTGCGCCTCTTCCCGGAGGCAATTGTTGCAGCAGCCAGTCGATTTGTCCCAGGTTACGCAGGCGCTGCATGGCCCAGGCTGAGTGGATATCGAACACCCAGGCGGCCTGAAGCAGGCGGAAGTCCTGGATGGATTGAACATTTTCAATGGCCACACTGCGGCCGGCATCGATGTCGGCAAGCGCCGCATCAGACAGGGTTGAACCCACGGGCAGTTCCAGGTCCAGCGCCGGGTTGCTGCCGTTTTTCCTGGATGTGTAATAGTTGATCAACACGTCCAGGATATCCATCTTGTCGGCATCGCGCAGGACACGGCACAGGCGCAAGGCGGCGGGTTTTAATCGCCGCGGCAGCGTGTGGCGGTTGTGAAGCATTACCGCGCTGAGAATCCGGCGGCATTCTTCCGGGAGGATGCCCGCCAGCAAATTGTTGGCCTTGATTTCAATTACTCCCAGCATGGCATGATTCACCGATGTGCGATCGTTGAAGGTGCCGTAGCGGTGAATCTGGGAAAAGCGGCCGACATCGTGGAACAGGGCGGCCAGGAAAGCTTCTTTTCGTTCTTTGCCGGAAAGATTCAAGGACCCGCAGATATCCAGCGAATGGCGACAGACACGGTGAGTGTGTTCGGCCTTGATGTCGATGTTGGTGTTTGTATAGTTGTCGGTTCCCCTGAAGACACGGATATAGCTGTTGAAGCGGCGGATAAACGGGACGAAATCCCGAGGCGGCCCGGCGTTCATGGAGTTAGGGTTGGTATGATCAGGCTCCCAGTGTCGCCACCATAATGGCCTTGATCGTGTGCATGCGATTTTCGGCTTCGTCGAACACAATGGAGGCGGGGGATTCAAACACCTCTTCCGTCACCTCCATGCCGTCCAAACCGTATTTATCAAAGATCTCTTTTCCCACCTTGGTTTCGCGGTTGTGGAAAGCGGGCAGGCAGTGCATGAAGCACGCATCCGGTTTGCCCGTCTTTTCCATGACGGCTTGATTGACCTGGAAGGGTTTGAGGGCGGCAATGCGTTCTTCCCAAACGGATTCCGGTTCCCCCATGGATACCCAGACATCCGAGTAGAGAAAGTCCGCGCCCTTGACCGCCTGGTCCACATCATCGGTGATGGTAATCCGCGCCCCGGTATCCGTGGCAATGGCATGGCAGTCCGCCACCAGATGCTTATCGGGCTGGTATGGCCTGGGAGCGGCCAGGCGGACATCCATGCCCATTTTGGCGCCGCCGACCAGCAGGGAATTACCCATGTTGAAGCGGGCGTCACCCAGGTAGCAGAAGGTCACTTCACGCAGATCGCGGCGGGCGTGTTCGCGCATGGTCATAAAGTCCGCCAGCACCTGGGTGGGGTGGAACTCGTTGGTCAGGCCGTTCCACACCGGCACGCCCGCATGCCGCGCCAATTCCTCAACGATTTCCTGGCCGAATCCACGATATTCAATGCCGTCATACATGCGCCCCAGAACGCGGGCGGTATCTTTCATGGATTCTTTGTGGCCGATCTGGGATCCCGAAGGACCCAGGTAGGTGACAAAAGCGCCCTGATCTTGGGCGGCCACTTCAAAAGCACAGCGTGTCCGGGTGGAAGATTTCTCAAAAATCAGGGCGATCTGTTTACCACTCAATCGCGGCTGCTCCGTGCCGCTGTATTTGGCTCGTTTCAAAGAATCGGACAGGTCCAACAGGAAATTGATCTCTGCAGATGTAAAATCCAGCAGTTTTAAAAAATGGCGATTGCGCAGGTTGACTGCCATGGAATCCTCCTCCAAAGGGTGTTTTTCAATTTTTTAGTTTACCCCAAAATGACGGGCGGATCAACCGCTTGTCAAGCGTTTGCAGGGTTGGCAAGGGGGGTGATACGGGGTACAATGCTGACATGAAATCTCCGGCTGCGGTGGTTTTGTTTTCCGGAGGCCTGGATTCTACTACGGCTCTTTACTGGGCCCTGGAGCGGTTCGGCTCAGCGGCGGCGCTCACGTTTTCTTATGAGCAGACCCATGGGGTGGAAGTGGAAGCCGCACGCCGGGTGGCTGCGCATGTGGGTGTAGAATGGCGGCTCCTGAACCTGCCCCTGGGTGGATGGGTCAAATCAGCACTGGTGGGAGATGGAAAAGAGATTCCCGAATCACTGGCGGATTCGCGCAAAACATCCAGCGTGCCCCCGACGTATGTACCTTTCCGCAACGGCATTTTCCTTTCTCTGGCCGCGGCTTGGGCCGAATCCAGGCAGATCTTCCACCTGGTAACCGGTTTCAACCGCATCGATACGCCGGACTACCCGGATACGACCATGGAGTTTGCCGCCCGCATGGAGGCCGCAATCAACGCCGGCACCGCGGTCCGGCAAATGCGCCGACGGTTCCAGATCCATTTGCCCCTGGTAAAGTTATCCAAGAAAATGATTGTCCAGCTGGGGCTTTATCTCGGGGCTGATTACTCCCGGTCCATCTCTTGTTATCGGGGCGGGGAAGTGCCCTGCCGTCGCTGTGCCTCTTGCGAAAGTCGTTTCCAGGCGTTTGCGCAATTGGGTTTGGAGGATCCTTTGGTGACCCGTTTAAAAAAGGAGGGCCGGTATGAGTTGGGAATTGGTGGTTAAAGAGAAGTTTTCCGCTGCACATTACCTGGAGCATTACCAGGGAAAATGTGAACACATGCACGGCCACACTTTCCAGGTGGAGGTCACCCTGGTCGGGCACAGCCTCGACCGCTCCGGGATCAGTTTTGATTTTTCCCGCGTGCGGGAACGGTTGCGCCAGATCCTCCCGGATCACTGCCTGCTCAATGACGCTGTTCCCGGTCCTCCCTCGGCGGAGAACCTGGCCCGTCACTTCTACCAGCAGTTAAAGGCTGAATTCCCGATTCAATCCGTCATGGTCTGGGAGTCGGAAAACGCTGGAGCTCGCTATCGTGAAGATCGCTGACATTTTTTTTTCAGCCCAGGGAGAGGGTTTGCGTATGGGTCATCCCGCTGTGTTCGTGCGCCTGGCGGGCTGCTCTCTGCGTTGCGGATTCTGTGACACTCCCCATGCCCTCTCCGGCGGTACGGACATGAGCGTCCCGGTTATTCTGGAAGAGGTATTGCGTTTGGCGCCGTTTCCGGGTGTCCAGGTGGTGATCACCGGGGGGGAACCCCTGGAACAGGATCTGACGCAAATAGTGGTAACCCTGGCCAGGAAAGGGTTCTTTCTTTCCGTGGAAACCAATGGACTCCATTTCCAGGACCTGGCCATTCACTGGTGGGCGGTCTCACCTAAACCGGCGGCGGCGTTCCGGGTTCACCCAGCCATTCGCTCGCTGGCGGATGAAGTCAAACTGGTGGTTGTGCCCGAACTGTCACTGGAAACCGTGCATCAGTTGCGGCAGTGCATGCCGCAGTCAATTTTTTACTTGCAACCGAATGCCCGGGACGAAGACGGGTACGCGACGGCTTGGTGCTTTTTTGATCGATGCGTTCGCGAAGGCATCAAAGACGTTCGCCTGGGCTTGCAGCTTCAGCGGATTTTTAAAATCCCTTAACGTGATTCCCAGCCGTTGCGAAAAACAAGCTCGCTTATGAGCTTGCGGGGTTTTGCGGGCGGGTCTTCATTCGGCACACCAAGGGTCATGAGCTGTACGATGGTTACATAATCCGGGATATTCATTGCCAGGCGCGCGGGCTCTTGGTCGAATGATCCGATCCAGCAGGTACCCAGCCCCTCTTCTGCGGCCTGTAAACTGACGTGGTCCAGCACAATGGCCAGATCGACCGGAAAGGCGGGAATACCGCAACGCATGATGTATTCGGGATTCAACGCACAGGCAGCCAGGATTACCGGGGCCTGCCGCATGAAGGGTTGATGGGGGGCGGCCGCGTCAACCAGGGCATTACGGCGGGCGGGGTCATCCACGACAACCAGTTTCCAATCCTGGCGGTTTTTGGCTGTGGGCGCGCGTTGGGCCGCCTCCAATACCCGTTGCAATTGTTCTTTTGTAACGGGTTGCTCTTGGTAACGACGGATAGAGCGGCGTTTTGTGATGGAATCGATCAGCATGGGGCCTCCTTTAATGACCATACCATATCCACTAACCAAAGCCAATCCACGGCTGCGTTGATCCGAACCGGCCTCTTTGCCAAAACCGGCACGACATTCTTGCGCAATGGAAGCAGGTGAGTATAATAAATGATGGTGTTCGCACTTTCCAACAGTGAGGCAATGAAATGAAAATTCTGGTGATCAACAGTGGAAGTTCGTCCATTAAATTCAAACTGATCTCCATGCGTGAGCGTGATGTTTTGGCGGGCGGCGTGTTGGAGCGTATCGGGATTAAGGGGTCACGTTTAAATCTGCATCAGGATAGGCGAAAGCAACTGGTTGAGCGCCCCGTCAAAAACCATGAAGAGGGAATTAACCTGATCATCGAGTACCTGACTCATTCCAAAACGGGTGTGCTGAATGATCGCAAAGAGATTTCCGCGGTGGGCCACCGGGTGGTTCACGCCGGAGAAAAATTTCACCGCACCGTACTCATTGACGACCTTGTCATGAGCGCGTTGCGCGAATGCATTCCCCTGGCGCCCCTGCACAATCCGCCCAACATCACCGGTATCGAAGCCTGCCGACGCATCCTTGAAGGCGTTCCCAATGCGGCGGTCTTTGACACGGCGTTTCACCAGACCATGTCTCCCCATGCGTATGTGTATCCCGTACCCTATACATATTACGAAGAGTATGGGATTCGGCGCTACGGATTTCATGGTACATCTCATTATTATGTGGCGCGGCAAGCAGCGTTGAAGTTCGCAAAACCATTGAATACTCTCAATATCATTACCTGCCACCTGGGCAACGGCTCATCGATCACGGCCGTTGAAAAAGGGCGTTCCGTGGATACCAGCATGGGTTTTACACCCCTGGAGGGTTTGATGATGGGTACCCGGTGTGGGGATATCGATCCGGCCATCCCGCTATATATTATGCGCAATCAGGGCATCGGGGTGGAAGAGATGGACCGGATCCTCAACAAGCATAGCGGCCTTCAAGGAGTGAGCCAATTGAGTTCCGATATGCGCGATGTGCATACCCGCGCCGATGAGGGAGACCCGCATGCCGGACTTGCCCTGGATATCCTGATTCACCGCATCCGCAAGTACCTGGGCGCATATATGGCGGTAATGAACGGAGCCGATATCGTGGTGTTTACGGCTGGGATCGGGGAGAATGACACCAGTCTGAGGGAGCGGGTTCTGGAGCGCATGGATTTTCTGGGGATTCGACTGGATCGGGAACGCAATGCGGTTGTGAAGGGCGCCTTTGGAATCATCTCCGCCACGGGTTCTCCTGTAACCGTAATGGTGGTCCCTACCAATGAAGAATTGGAAATTGCTGAACAAACCATGAAGGTTGTGCGGGCGAAAAAAACAGATACGGCGTCAGATATGACACGGCCGGAGTAAAAACCAAGCGATTGTCAGCGGCGGCGGCGCCACAGGCGGATCAACAGGTAGAACAGCGTGAGTACCACCCAGATCGCGATAGCCAAGCGCCAATAACGCAGATCCTGCAGGGGGGTGCTCATCACTCAGGAGCGAATCCGCAGGCGCAGACCACCAAACAGGTCCGCCAACAGGTTGTAGAGCCCGGATGCGATCAGGGCCATCAGGGCGAAAGAAAGGAATCCGACGATTCCTCCCAGAACACCGAAAATCAGGCCGCCTTGAATTTTGCCGCGGGTTTCCTGAAGCATGCGGGGGAATTGGTAAATCAAGTCACCGCAGATCTGAAAGATGCCGAATGCGGCGCCGACAATCACTCCCAGGATGAGGCCCAATCCTCCCAATAGAAAAAGCAGGGAGAAAGGCTGGATCGATCTGATTTGCAGGGTGGTGGTGCCGCCACCAAATTTGCTGTAAGCGCCGACGGCGCGCGTGGCGGAAGTGGTTTCATTCTGGTTGGCTCCGCATACGGGACAGTACTCAGCTTCAGCGGGAATGGCTGCATCGCAAACGCGGCAGTTGGCGGTGTCTGCCTGAGTGGTGCTTGGGTCCAGGGGTTGAGTGGGTTCACCGGATGGAAAGGTTTGAGCTTCCCGTGGCATGGATGATTTGGCTGTGGATGGCAAAGTCACTATAGGCAGGTCCGCTTCCCGGGTATCGCCTTGATGAACCAAACCCTGTTCCTGAAGGAATGGCTCACTGCCCGGACCCTTGGGCGCCTGGTATTTCGGCTCTGTTTCCTGTTTTTCCTGCCCGCCATCCCGTACCTGATCGAAAACGGATTCCCGGCGCAGATCCTCTTGCATGTTCGCGTCCGCATCAAGTTGGGCTTGCCATCCACCATCCTCTTCGGTCACCTGGTGAGGGTCATCCTGGATCCACTGCGTGCCGTCGTGACGATACCAACGTCCGCTTTTGCCGCCGATCATCCAATAGCGCCCTTCACTATCAACGATCATTAATTTCTTCAAGGCTTGTTTAAGGTCATTGACGGTGATCTCTCCGGCATTGAGGCGTGCCTTCAAATCATGGTAACGCTGTGTTGCTTGCAGGAATTTGTCTTGGGTCATGGGTCGCCTCCGAGAATTTGGGTGCGCATGTCTCCGGCCATGTAGAGAGAACCGGTAATCAGAATGGTCCGGCCAACGGCCCGCGCCATTTGCAATGCGCGTGCGTAATCCCGTTCAATAGCGGGTTGGGTGTGTTCCGGGAACCAGCGTGCGGCCAGTTCAGCCGGCAGAGCCCGATGCGACCGCGGCTCTGTAATGATGACATTCCCAACGAAAGGCGCGATCATTCGAACCATCAAACGGTAAGGTTTATCGCGCAACACTCCGAAAATCACGGTTAAGTCTTTCAGGTTGCGTTCCGCTAGAAATTGGCTGAGTGCCCGCGTGCCTTCCAGGTTGTGGCCACCGTCCAGGAGAATGGTTGGGGTTCCCGGTATGCTTTCGATGCGGCCAGGGACGGTTGTGTTGGATATGGCGGTTGCAACCGTGGCTTCGCAAAGTGGAGCGCGGGGTTCGAGGTAAATTTCGGCGATGCGGATGGCGGTGGCGGCATTGCGGGCCTGATGAATGCCGTTCATGCGGATTTGGTAGCGGTAAGCAGCGGTTTCGGATTGATAGAAACAATTATACCCCTGTGCCGAAATTTCAGCCGTCAGATTGGATGGATTGCGGGTAACCGTATGAAAGGGCGCGTTTTTTTTTAAACAAATTTGTTTGATCAAGCGATGACCGACTGTTGATTTGGGGCAGCCGCACACCAATGGGGTCCCGCTTTTAATGATTCCAGCCTTCTCGCGTGCGATATCCCGGATGCGTGGCCCCAATGTTTTGGTATGATCGCGGGAAATATTGGTGATGGCGGTCACCAGCGGATCCAAAGAGGTGGTGGCATCCAGTCTGCCCCCCAATCCCACTTCCATAACCGCCACCTCTACTTGAGATGAATGAAAGTGGTGAATGGCGGTCAGGAATAGATGCTCAAAGAAAGTCGGCATGTTTGAGACCTTTCCTCTCTGGACCAGGTCCAGGGAAATATCGCGTACGGCGCTCAGGGAGCGGGCAAACTCCTGGGGCTTAATGGGATCGCCGTCTACCGCAATGCGCTCCCGGATGGTCTGCAGGTGGGGGGAAGTGAACAGGCCGGTACGCAAACCGGATGCGTTCAGGATGGCCGCCGCAAAATGGCTGGTGGAACCCTTGCCGTTGGTGCCGGCCACCTGGATAAAATCGGTGGACGAAAGGTCAAAAGGCAGGTTGCGGATCAAATCCCGAACGTTTTTCAGTTCGAGCTTGGCGCCCTGGTCACGGACGGAATCCAGGTACTGCAGGGCCTCTGTATAGTTCATAAAACGTGGATTGACCCGGATTTTTAGTCGACGTTTTCCTCTTCTTCGAATTCGTTGGGGGCGTTGAGGATCACGGCGGCGCCGTCGTAGATCTGGCGCACGGCCTTCTTTTGTTCCTGGAGTTCGCTGATCAACTGTTTGACCCTGGCCAACTCTTCTTCAACCTTGGCATCGATTATCTCGATTTTTTTCTTGGCTTCCTTCATGGTGGATTCGTAGAAGGACTTGTCTTCGCTTTTCAGTTCTGGCATCTTTCTCTCCTTATTTTTTTACGGCGATTGATTTGGTCTGCCATAATTTGACTTTCTTGCCCTGTTTGACAGCCGGGCGATAGGTCCAGCTGGAAACGGCGCGCGCGATCTCCATGTCGATTTCCGGTGAGCCGGAGCGACGGATAAACTTAATGCGCTCCACTTTGCCGAGGTGGTTCACAAGGAAACTGATTACTACGGTGGCACCACTTTTCAGCCCGCGCAGGGAACGGCGGCTCAACTCCGGATAAGGCGTGGAA
The DNA here is from genome assembly GCA_011049425.1 of Candidatus Aminicenantes bacterium. Taxonomy (NCBI): domain Bacteria; phylum Candidatus Aminicenantota; species Candidatus Aminicenantota bacterium. The sequence continues at coordinate 5,431 of DSBM01000008.1, read as the reverse complement.
ATGGCCACGGGCATGGTGTCTACACTGGATGCGATCCGACCTTCGCGGACAATTTCCTGGGGTGGAGCTTCTTTGGCTGCCGGGGGCTGCTCAGTGGACTTCTCTTCGGGGGGAGATTCAAGTGGATCTTCCGGTTTTGTTTCTGTAGGTGGCTGGGTTTGGGTTGTTTCAGTAGATTGAGACTTCTCTTCTTTCGCCGGCGGTTTGGCCGCGGTTGTGGATACGGTTTCAGTTTGGGGCGAAGAAGCGGTTTGTTTTCGGGTCTGCGCTTCTTCGCGGGCGCTAACCTTTTCAGGCGGGGTTTCCCGGCGCACGGGCTCGGATACTTGGGAGGCCTGTGTTTTTGGATCTGGTACCACGGCGCGTGGTTTTTCTTCGGTTCGGGTTTTTCCCCGGTTGCTGATTTCGGGTTTGGATGGGAGCGGCGCATCTTCGGCCCGGGTATCCTCGGGTGCGGATTCCGTCCCTTCCTCCGCTACCGTTGATGCAAGCACCCCATCAAGGATGTCCGCTTCGGTTGAGTTATCAAGTGCCTGGGATTCCATCTCATCAGGCGTTTCCTGTGGGGTAGCCGACTCTGTGCGGCTGATCTCAGTGGCGGGAGGTGTCAATTCCGTTTGCGGTTCTCCTGTACGGTTCATCATGAGCCAGACCACACCGGCTGCTACGGCGGCGAGTACCAAAAGCACCAGGAGGAAATTCCAGCTGCGGCGCCGGGACGTCTTATTCAGGGCAGCCAGTTCTTCATCAATTTGAAGGGTTCCCTCAACGCTCTCTGATTCCGGAAGCTCATCTTCCAATTTGATTTCAAAAGTGGGGCGACGCTCACCTTCAGTCTTGACGACACTGCCGGGATCAGGTGTTTTTTCGAGCGTCTGAGAATCGCGTGATTCCTCTTCAGGTTCCTCATCCAATGCGGGCGTTTCCGGTAGTCCAGGGGCTTCAGGCGGCATTGCTTGGGTTTGAAAAGGCGCTTCTTTTTCTTCCACTTCCTGGACACCGGGAGGAGGTTCAGGCGCTTCTGTTTTCGCCTGTTCCGGAGTATATTTTTCCATGGGAGGTTGCGGCAACTCGTCTTCTTCATCCAGGGTCAGGAATTCGATTTCGGGCTCGGATGGGGATTCGCTTTCCATCTCAGCGGAAGTCATTGATTCGCCGACTGGAGGGAGTTCTTCCGGACGTGTGGTTTCAACACGAAGATCATCCCCTTTTTCCTCTTCCTCGGGAGGTCTCGGTTCACTGAGTTTTCGCGGCAAGCGCTTGATGCTGTAGGGCAATGGTTTGAGCGCCAGCTTAACACCTTCCCGGGACATGTCTTCCCCAAACAGATCGTTCATAAAATGGGCCAGATGGAGATAACCGGGAATGTGGTCGTACATTGACAGCAGGTAGGACTCCAGGTCAGACAACATATCGGATGCGGATTGGTAGCGCTCTTCACGTTCCAGGCTCAAGGATTTCAGGAGGATGCGCTCCAGCTCCGGGTCGATGGCAACGCCTGTTTCGGATGGAGGCGTAATCTGGCCTTGTTGCACTCGTTTCAGGACTTTCATTTCCGAAGTTTCCATAAAGAGTTTTTGCCCGGTCAACAATTCGAAGAGGATAATCCCCACGGAATATATATCTGAACGGTGGTCTATGTCACGCTCGGCGCGGGCCTGTTCAGGCGACATGTAGAGAAGTTTTCCCTTAAGCGCTCCGGACAGGGTCTGGTGAACTTTAATAGTGGCCTTGGAAACCCCGAAATCGGTGAGTTTCACTTCGCCCCCATAAGAGATCATGATGTTGGGAGGAGAGATGTCACGGTGTACGATATCCAGATTGCTTCCCTTGCTGTCTTTGGCGGAATGGGCGTAATTCAGGGCTTCGAGCACTTTGATGGTCAAATAGACGGACAGTTCTTCTGGAAACACGCGCTCCCGGCCGGCGATGCGTTTCAGAATCACACGCAAATCCTTGCCTTGGACGTACTCCATGGCAATAAAATAGTAGTCGTCTTTCTTGCCGAGATCGTAGATTTGGACGATGTTGGGGTGGGTAAGTTCAGCGGCGATCTTTGCCTCATCAACGAACATCTCGATGTATTTGTCGTCCTGGCCATAACCGGAAAGGATTTTCTTGATGGCCAGTACTTTTTCGAATCCCTTGACGCCTTTTTTCTTGGCCTTGTAGATTTCGGCCATTCCCCCACGGGCAATCAGGCCCAGGATGTCGTAATCCCCCAGTTCGCTTGAAGGCGCTTTAACGGGCGGGGGTGCTTCCACCGCTCTGGGCATTTCCTGGGTTCGTTGATCGACCTGGGGCGCGGATGGGGCCGGCGGTTCATGGGCTGGAGCTGAAGGGAACTGCGACTTATCAGCCGCAACCGGATCCGGTTTTTTGCGTTTTTTATCCAGCCCCAACCCGGACAGGGTGTCTTCGAACTTTTTAGAGAAATCTTCTTCGATCTTCTTGAATCGTTTGGTGTCCGCGGTTTTGGGTTGTTTGTCGCTCAGCAGATTGTTCAGGCTGGCGTCGATGTCATCGGAAGTGATCGCTTTGAACGAAGATGGCTGGGGCTGACTGGCCGGCATTTTTATGGTCTTGGGGGAACCGGAGACCATGTCTGCATCCGTCAGGTCCAGTACGCCTTCCTCTTCAGGTTCCGGCTTTTTATCCTTTCTGGTGATTGTCTCCGCCGTCGTTTGAACGGGTTTTTGCTGGGGCGTTTCGACTTCAGAGTCATCTTCAGTTTCAACTTTCTCAATGATGTCTCCGAACAGATCATCGGAACTGAAACGATTGGATTCCGGCAATGGATCTTGTGTCAAGGCAGGCATCTTGGACGTATCCGAAACCGGGAACTCCGTAGTCGCAATGCCTTCTGAAGCGGACTGGGCCGTGGCGTCAAGCTCCAGCAACTCGAAAACACGGCGGCGCAAAGTGTCTTTATTCAGGGGTTTTTGAAAGAAGTCATCCGCATTGTATTGGGTGATGGCCTGGCGCTTGTACTCCATCTCCTTGTAGATGCCACTCATAATGATAACGCGGATATTCGGATATTGTTCATGAATGAACTGGGACAGGTTGAAGCCATGGAATTTGGGAAGCATTGCCGCGGTGATCACCAAATCAAAAGAGTTTTTGGCCAGAATGTCGCGCGCTTTCTGCCCTTCGTCCACCACCGTGATGTCAAAAACCGGCTGGGGAAAGGTTTCATGGATAAGATCCACCGTCTGGGCATCGTATTCAACCACTAGAATCCGTTTCTTCATTGTTTTCTCTCCAACGTTACTCACATTATACCCTTATTTGTTGCACAATGAAAAGTGGTTCAGCGGATTTTCTGATTTGCCGCTCTCAGGTAATCGCGGAGGATTTGCTCATGGTCAAAAGCCAGTGGACGGTCGATGGATCGGGGCGGAACCACAACAATGCGGCCGGCATCATCGCCGGCCCTGGGTACACCGTGACCTCCGGCGGTAAACACGATGGAAATGATGTGACGGCGGGGGTCACGATCGGGTTCGGAATAAACGCCGAACAACTCCAGGTTACTCAGTTCCAAACCGGTTTCTTCTTTGACTTCACGTCGGATTGCCGTTTCCACGGTTTCTCCCACTTCGATGAATCCTCCTGGAAGGGCCCACCCGTGAGGTGGAAAACGCCGTTCAATAAGCACAATCCCATCCTCCACCGCAATGATTGCGTCTACAGCCGGGATGGGGTGGCTATGCATTCAGATCAGGGTGCTGTTGGCGCAAAATCATCAGTTTTCCTCGAACCTTGATGCCCATGGGCATCAGGATCACCAGCAGCAACGCAGAGACCAGGAAAATAAACCAGGTTCTCGCAAAAGGGACTCCTATCCAGGTAAGCGCCAGCCCCAACAGGGGAATCGTTTCAGTAATGCCGATCAAGACGATGTCCACAGTGTTCCACTTGCGCAGGACATCGTCAATGTTCATGCCTTCCCGGATGAGGCGGGACGAGTAATAGACGGTTTTTCGTACAGCCAGGATGACGATCATGATGAGCGTGATCACCAGCACGACGATGCTGAAAAGGGTTTCGAGTTTTCGGGGGGAAAAAAGTGGTTCCGGGGTGATGAGTCGCGCCAGCAGTGCGTAAACCACCACTGTGATCAAGGCTGATATTCCCACCAGCAAGGCCGGACGGGTATAACGACGGATGGCTTGCCGTTCCTCTCGGTCTCTTTCAAACGCAGTTGTCATGGCACGGTTTTATCATTCAAAACCGGGCATGTCAAGAACGCATGGAACGGTGATAGAATACATTCGCGGGATAACGAAAAGGGGATGGGGTCTGGTTAAGCAAGTCCGGTTCCCCGGCCCAGAATACCACGCCTGTCCGGAAGGTCAGGTTGAGCAAAGGAATATCGGAAATACTGTCCCCGCCGCTCACCAGGGGTATGCAGTTTTTCAATTTCAGCCGGAATAAATCGACTTTGCCTTTTCCATATGGAACGGGAGATGCCAACTTGACGGAGAACACCTTTTTGCCTTGCTGCCCGGTAGTGGTAATGGAGCGGATTCCCCAGGCATGATCGGGACGGATGCCCAGAAATTCGGAAGAAACTGTACGGACCGTGATATGATTGCTGGCGGAAATTACAAATACGTCAAAGTTGCTTTGTTGCAAGCGTTGCACCAGGTGAAGCATTACCGGGTCCGGCCGGGGAACGGGCACGCGCACGCCTTCGGCCTCCAGTTCATCTGTCGGCCAATTCATCACTTCCCGGGTGATTGCGGCTACGGTGGCGGCACTCAATCCAGCCATTGCCGCAACCACGCGGCAATAGGCTTCCCGGGGTTGGCCGGATTCGCGCAAGTGGACATATTGGGCCCAGGAAAAGGGCATTGGGTCGGCAGTCTCCGGCAAGTTTCCTTCCAGCGAGCGACGACGCAATAGGGCGAAAACGGCATCCCCCACATCATGAATCAGCAGTGTGTTGTCCAGGTCAAAAACAGCGATACGGGGACAATTCGCGCACGGTGGTTTCAATCGCTCCAGGGCGTTGATGCGCGCTTCCCATCCCCTTGGCAATGTTGCCGTCTTGGCTGACTTTTCCCCGGGTATGCTCAATGGTTCCAAATTAACGCGTATCCAGGCTTGAGGTGCGTAAACTGCGCTGCCATTTGCGGGGGGTTTTTCTCAGCGGAAAAAATGTCGATCATCCTGCCGCGATATGTGCGTTTGCCGGGTGCAGCCTGGATTCAGCGGCACCCGGGTCAGCGCATCGAAGCCTGAATTTGACTAGGTTTTCAATGCCACCGCGGCCGCCGGATCCAGCACCTGGAAAGTGAACGATTCCGTAATGAACAGGTGCACCATTTCACGCTGGTCGGATTTGTATCCCACCGAGAGATCCTGACCGACGGTAAGTTGGAAATCCCCACCCCTTCCGGAAAGCACCAGACCTCCCTCAATG
>DSBM01000007.1 GCA_011049425.1 Candidatus Aminicenantes bacterium | reverse complement strand
ATGGGGCCCCGGAACCTGCCGTTTGCGTTCGCTTATGCTTTATGCCCTGCGGGTACTCTTCCTCACAACTGCTTACTGATTCCCAATATATGTTTACCCACACGAAACGTAATAGAACCAAAATTCAAAACAAAAGCTATCGATCCCTGATTCCTTCCCCTCGCCTATAGCCTCTTGCCACTCGCCAATAGCAAAGTTGAAAAGTAGCGGCGAAAAATTTTTCGCCCGTACACTGTCTCCTGCCACCTGTCTTCCTGTCTCCTGATACCTGTCACCTTTTTTTCACTTTTCACTTTCAACTTTTCACTTCAATCAGTTTGTACTCGGTACTACCGAATCCCAGTTTCCGCGCATGATCCAATTGCGCCCGTGAAGGAATATCATGGGCCAGTTGACGAATCGATTTGCCGTTGCTTTTCTCCAGCAGGTCCAGGCCGGCCGCGTCCAGCGCCACGGGATCGGTGGAAACCAGGACCCCCAGGTCGGGCGCAATCGGGTCGTAGCCTTTCATACAGTCGCAGTCCCGGGTGATACGGGTCAGAAAGTTCAGGCAGAGAAGGCGGTTTTCCTTGCCGGCAACGGCTCCCATGGCATGTTCAACCACCTTTTCCTGCAGGTTTGTGTAGGTTTCCTTCCAATTGAATTTGACCGCGTCAAAACGGCAGACCGCCAGGCATTCCCCGCAGCCGATACAAAGGGTGTCATCGATAACGGCGTGACCTTCCAGCAACGAAATGGCGTCCCGGGGGCACCAGTGCACGCATTCGCCGCAAGCCGTGCACTTGGATGCCTTGATGCCGGGCTTCGCGGTTGAATGCTGGATAAGCTTTCCCCTGCGGCTGGAGCATCCCATGCCCAGGTTCTTGAGAGCGCCGCCGAAGCCCGCGGCCACGTGACCGGTGAAATGAGAGACCAGCACCATGTCCTGGCTCTTGACCACCTGGGCGGCGATATTTACACTATGGAAGTGGATTCCCTGAATGGGCACGGACACCTCTTCATCTCCCAGCAAGCCGTCGGCCATGACAATCTGCATACCCGTTGCCTCCGGAGTGAATCCGTGCTCGCGGGCCAGTTCCAGATGTTCGACGGCGTTGCTACGCCGCCCGCGGTACAATGTCGAGGTTTCCGTCAGGAAAGGCAGCCCCTCGCGCCGCCGCACCGCGGCGGCCAACACGGCCATCAGATTGGGGCGCACAAAGCCCCGGGTACCCTCTTCACCAAAATGGGTCTTGACGGCAACCATGTCGCGGGGACGCACAAAGTCCAGCAGATTTTTCTCTTTCAACAGACGACCCAGGGCGGAAGCCAGTTGTTGATCGGTATCGTCTTTGTCCGCGGGAATCCAGTACACAACGGGTTTCATGTTGACCTCCGGGGTATGTGAAAACACTCTTCCAGGCGACGGGCCACCGCGTTAGTGACCGCTTCCGCCTTGACTTCATGCAGCTGAGCCAGGCTGGACACCACTTGCTGTACACGCAGGGGGCGGTTGGCACGACCGCGGAACGGTTCGGGCGAAAGGTAGGGCGAATCGGTTTCAGTAAAAAAACGCCCCATGGGCGTGCGGCGTGCGATCTTTCGCAAAGCGGCGGCGTTGCGGAACGTGATAATGCCGGAAAAAGACAGATCGTATCCACGCCTGATGATTTCAGCGGCGGCTTCCGCTCCGCCGGTAAAACAATGAAACACGACGTGGCCGGGAAACTGCAAACGTTCCAGGGTATCCAGCACCAGCATCTCGGCGTTGCGGGAGTGGATCACCAGGGGCAGGTTGCGCTCCGCCGCCAGAGCGACCTGGCGCTCAAACACACGCTGCTGGTTTTCACGCAGTGACAGGTCGTAATGAAAATCCAACCCCGCTTCACCCAGACCGATGGTCTTGGGGTGATTCAGCATGCGCTCCAGGCGCTGCTCGACTTCGGGGCTGTATTGGTCTGCATTGTGGGGATGAGCCGCGGCCATGAGAAACACCCTGGGGTGAGCGTCCAACGCTTCCAGGCTTCGGCTTTGCGATTCTTTCTCGTAGGGATCGGCCACCGTGACCAGGGCGCTGAAACCGGCATCAAAGCATTCGGTCACGGCCTCAACGCGGCTGGCGTCGAAACTCTCACTATCCAGGTGGCAATGAAAATCGATTTCCTGCATGCAACAATCCTTTTTTTAGTATAACATATCCAACCCATGGGGGCGGACTACAACAGTACAGCTTTAACGCATTCAACTCCGGCAATCGAGTGAATACCAATAAAGGAATGCCTGAACCCGAAGCAATCGGAATCAATCTAAAGTTTTATCGTTGGGATCTATTGCATTTTGTGTGGGCAAATCCGCATCGATGATTGGCGAGGCGTTGTAGAAAGGAGTACTCATGGGGCATACATACCCGCAGGGCATAAAGCATAAGCGAACGCAAGCGTAGGTTCCGGGGACCCATGGTCTGAGACAGGATGGTCGGCTGAGGGGTACTCACCGAAGACGAAAGCCGGCCGCGGTTACATCCCGAACAACCGCCGTGGTCGGTTTAAACCGACGAAGACCGTAATGGGTCCGGACCGAAGTGGTGAGCGATGAATTATGCCCGAGAGGTTACTTTCCAGCAGCTTTTCCCTTTTTTCAAATAGGAATTAGCTCCAGCCCCACCAAACCCACACAGAATGAAGAGAGCCTCCTGTTCTAGTCCATCCCCAATGCGGTTTGCAAGATTTTCACGGCTGTGCTACAAAAAGACTGCCGGAGTTTCAATCCCCGCTCGAATTCAGTCAGGAGGTCGATGTGGATACAGTGAACAATTTTCTGGTCATGCTGGACACCTTTCTGGGAGGCAGCAACTGGTTTCCCCTCCTCTTGCTTGGAACCGGTATCTTTTTTACGCTTTACCTCAAGTTCCCGCAAATCCGCTATTTCCGCCACGCCGGGCGCATCGTGACCGGCAAGTACGAAAAAGACACTTTCCAAGGAGACACGTCTCATTTCCAGTCCCTAGCCACGGCCCTGTCCGGAACCGTGGGTACGGGCAATATCGGCGGCGTGGGACTGGCCATTTATATCGGCGGGCCCGCGGCCCTGTTCTGGATGTGGGCCACCGCTTTCTTCGGCATGTGCACCAAGTTCGTTGAGTGCACCCTTTCGCACAAGTACCGCGAGGTGGACGACAGGGGCTACATCGCCGGCGGCCCCATGTACTACATGAAAAACAAGTTGAACATGCGCTGGCTGGCCGTACTTTTCGCCCTGGGAACGATTATCTGCAGTTTCGGCACCGGCAACATGCCCCAGATCAACAACATCGCCACCTCGATCGAATCCACCTTCCAACTCCCCGCCTGGATTACCGGGGCAGTGTTGTCGGTGTTGCTGGCACTCATCATTATCGGCGGCATCAAGCGCATCGCCAAGGTAACGGAAAAGATCGTCCCCTTCATGGCCGCGGTCTACATTATCGGCGCCTTGAGCGTGATCGTGGTTCACTGGCAGAACGTCCTGCCATCGTTCGCCCTGGTTTTTAAAGGCGTATTTCAGGGCAGCGCCGCGATGGGCGGATTCATGGGCGCCACCATGGCCTACGCGTTCAACCGCGGCGTCAATCGCGGCATTTACTCCAATGAAGCGGGACAGGGCTCGGCCGCCATCGCCCATTCGGCGGCGCGCGCGGATGAGCCCGTATCCGAGGGTATGGTCGCGATCCTGGAACCCTTTATCGACACCCTGGTGATCTGCACCCTGACCGGGCTGACCATCCTGGCGTCCGGAGCCTGGACCCACAAGGTGGACAACGTGTTTCAGCGTGCGGATATGGAAATCGTGGCCGGTCGTTTCCTTCAAGACAACCCCGAGCATGTGACGCGCATGAGCGCTCATATCCGCGGCCTGCAACCGGACGACATCCGCCCCTATTCCGGCGAGTTGGAGGTTCGGGAGGGAAGAATCGCTGCCGATGCCGCCGTGACCGTGATCCACGCGCGCTCAATTGCCGAAGACGTACGCGTACAACAGTGGGGCAATCCTTTTTCCGGACCACTGTTCATAGAAAGAGGTGTTATCCGGGGTCCTGATGTCAGCTTGTCGGGAAAATCCCTGGTTCACAGCGCCGTACTGACCGCCGAAGCCTTCACCAACGGCTTGTTCGGTTACTACGGCCAGTTTATCGTTTCCATCGGGTTGCTGCTGTTCGCTTTTTCAACCGTGATTTCCTGGTCCTACTACGGCGACCGCGCGGTCACTTTCCTGGTGGGCACCCGCTTCCTGATCCCCTACCGCGTTGCCTACATCATGGCTTTCTTTGCCGCCGCCCTCATCGATACCACCGTCGTGTGGTCGCTGGCGGCCGTGGCCGTGGTGTTGATGACCGTCCCCAACCTTTTCGGCATCCTCATGCTTCACAAAGACATGAAGCGTTCGGTTGCCGATTACTGGAAAAAGTTCGAGAGGGAATACCACGACGAGTACAGCCATTTCGGGGTGCATGATTAAGGGCGAGAGGCGAGTGGCCGGGGGCCAGGGGCACAGTCGAAAGTCTAAAGTTAAAAGTCTAAAGGAAAAACAAAAACCCGGAACTTTTACCTTTTCTACAGTTCTCCCGAGATCTCATACATTCTGACTTCTTCAAGTTCTCCCGAGATCCCCGACCTTCTACGTTCTACAGGGCGTTTCGCGAACCGCCCCTGCCACCTGTCTCCTGATACCTGTCATCTTTTTTAAATCCGAAGCACGAAATCCGAAATTCTAAACAAATTCAAATGACCCAAACAAAAAAAACCAGGTTGAGAGAGTTGAGAGAGTTGAGGGCGGAAAAGAAGTGGAATTAGTTGGCAGGAAACAGAGAACCTTGCTTTTTCTTTCGACTTTAGACTTTGACTGTGCCGGCTCATACAGAAAAGAGCGAAGGTTGTTCTTTCTCTTCAAACATTTCCGTCAACTCTTCAAGCGAGGGCAGTTCAGAAAGATCGTTGAGGCCGAAGTACTTGAGAAACTCCCGGGTGGTGGAATAAAGGGCGGGGCGGCCGGGAACTTTCTTGCGTCCGCTGATGCGGATCATCTTTTTCTGCAAAAGGTTTTTGACCGGTCCGATCGAATTTACCCCGCGCATCTCGCAAATCTCCGCAAGCGTCACGGGTTGACGATAAGCCACGATCGACATGGTTTCCAGAGACGCGATCGTGAGCCGTGAATGGGCCCGTACGGCAAAAAACGCTTTCAATTTCTCGTGCCAATCTTTCCGCGTAACCAGTTGCAAACCTCCGCCGCTGCGATGCAACTGCAGGCCCCGATGGGCCCGGGCCAATCGCGCTTCAAAGGCTTCAATCAGTGCCGCAAATTCGGCCGCGTCCCGGCAGGCGAAATAATCCGCCAGGCGGTCCGGCGAGATGGGTTCCCGGGAAACAAAGAGCACGGCCTCCAGGAAAGCCAGGCGATCCTCGACTGAGTTGAATGCGCAATCAGTGTCCATGATCTCCGGATTCATCCCCGGCGGTTTGTTTCCAAACCGAAATGGAATCGAACAGGCGCTTCTGCACCGCCACAACCAGACGCAACTTGACCAGTTCCAGCAGCGTAAAGAAACTCACCAGAACCTCTTCAATGGAGTCCAGCCCGGCCACATAGGCCACGAAATCGATAAATCCGTCGCGGTCCAGCATGCCCAGTATTTCCACCCGTTTCTCTTCAACAGAGTAGTTCTTGCCGGCAATGTAAAAAACCCGCTCCCGTTCACTGCGTTTGACGAGATTCAGGAACAGCTCAGCCAATTGAAAAGAGGAGACCTCTTCGAGTTCGTACTCGCGGATTTCGAAATTTCCCGGTACTTCCTGGCGGCGCCACAGCACCAGTTGCCCGCCTTCCTTTTCCTGCAACAGCCGGGCGATTTTCTGGACCTTGTCGTATTCGACCAGGGAGTGAAGCAGGCGACTCTCTTCGGAATCTTCCACCACGGAATCGGGCTTGGGCAGCAGGGAACGCGACTTAATGTAAATCAGGGTGGACGCGGTCATGAGGAAGTCGCCTTCACGTGAAGGGTTGATGCCGCGCCGATCTTCCAGGTAATGCAGGTATTCCGAGGTAATCTCGGAAATCCGCACATCCATGATGTTCATCCTTTTTTTACGGATCAGGTGTAACAACAGGTCAAGCGGGCCCTCAAAGGACTCGGTCCTAACCCGGTAACCATCCGCCTGCACTAGATCTTTACCTGTTTCCGCACCACGTCCAGGGTGCGGGCGGCCCGTTCCCGGGCCCGCATGTTGCCTGGAGCCAGCAGGTCGTCCAAGTTGACTTTTTCGAACCGGGCCCGCCTTTCGCGCACCGGGTCCAAAAAACGGTTGAGGTTGGCGATCAGGATGCGCTTGCAGTCAATGCAGCCGATAGCGGCGGAACGGCAGCCCTCGTCCACTTGCGCAATTTCCGCGTCCGAACTGAAGGACTGGTGGAAAGCAAATACCGGGCAGTCCCGGGGAACACCGGGATCGGTGCGGCGCTGGCGGCGAATATCCGTTTTCATGGGCAGGATCTTTTTTTTCACGGTTTCGGCGCTGTCGCTGAGGTTGATCACGTTGCCGTAACTCTTGCTCATCTTGCGGCCATCCAATCCGGGCAAGCGCGATTGGGGCGTGAGCAACTCCATGGGTTCCTCAAACACATCGCCGTAAAACTGGTTGAAACGCCGCACCATCTCCCGCGCCAATTCAATGTGAAAAACCTGGTCTGCTCCGACGGGGACGGTGTTTCCACCCACCACGATGATGTCGATCGTCTGCAACAGGGGATAGCCCAGGAAACCGAAGGTATTGAGGTCGCGGTCACTGAGTTGGGCTTTCTGTTCCTTGAATGTGGGAACCCGTTCCAGGCGCCCCAGCGGCGCGATCATGCCAAAGAGCAGAAACAGCTCCGGGATCTCCTTTATCGCCGACTGGCGAAACACCGCACTGCGTTCCGGGTCGATGCCCACGGCCAGCCAGTCCAGCAGCACTTCCTTTACGTTGCCGCTGATGGCGGCCGGGTCCGCGTACTCGGTGGTCAACGCGTGCCAGTCCGCGATGGAAAAGTAGCATTCGCATTCCGCCTGCAGTTTCAGCCAACTCCGCAACGCCCCTTCCCAATGCCCCAGGTGAAGGGGGCCGGTGGGGCGCATGCCACTCATGACAATTCTTTTTTTTACAGGTTTTGTTTCGTTGCACATGGTTTAACTCAGCAACCAGATGACCAGCCGGAAGATGGGGCGGGCGATGATTTCCAGTCCGCCGAAAAAGATCAATGCGAGCAGGATGATGAAGCCGTATTTTTCCATGCTGAGGTAGGCGTTCCGGGCCTCGCCCTTCAGCACCCCCTTGAGGATGGCGCTGCCGTCCAGGGGCGGAATGGGGATCAGGTTGAACACCGCCAGATAGAGGTTGATCAGCACCAGGTAGATCAGCAGCATCGACAGGGGCTGAATGTTTGTCCCTCCCTGGTACAGGCTGACCAGTCCAAACTGTTGCAGCACCTGGAACACCCCGGCCGTGGCCAGGGCCGCCAGGATGTTGGACCCGGGTCCGGACGCGGCCACCAGCATGTGGCAACGCCGCGGGTCCCGGAAATTGCGGGGATTGACGATTACCGGCTTGGCCCAGCCGAATACGGGAGCGCCCATCAAGGCCAGGATCAGGGGAAAAAGGATGGTGCCGACCGGATCGATATGCACCACGGGGTTGAGGCTGACCCGGCCCATGAAGCGCGCGGTGGCATCTCCGCAGCGGTCAGCCATCCAGGCATGAGCCGCCTCGTGGATCGAGATGGCAAATAACACAACGGCGAACTGAATCACGATGAGGAGTACCCGGTGCATGGGCTTCCACTTTAGCACAGCGCGGCAAATCCGTCAACCAATGAGGGTTTCGGCAAATATCAGCATTCACGTTGTTTGACTTTCTATTCACGCCTTGCTATGCTAAAACCCATTGATTCCTGCGCCCCAAATCCATTCGGGGCTCCAAAAGAGGAGGAAGTCATGAAGAGGTTCGTCGCCGTTATTCTGGTTATCGCCTTTGCAGCCGGCGCCGCCATACTCCAGGCCGACAAGAAGGCCGAGTTGTACCTGGCTGCCATTACTGAGAAAGACCCCGAGCTCAAAATGCAGAAGCTCGAGGAATACATGGACACATACGGCAAAAAAAAGAAATACCAGAGCCCGACCCTGTTTCTCCACCTGGTGGAAACCGCCGGCGCTTTGAAGCAATACGATAAAGTCGAAAAATACGCGGCCATGGCCTTGAAAAACCAGCAGATGTCGGCCATGGACAAAGCCATGGTAAATCTGCAACTGGCTTACACGCAAATCTACGCCAAAAAAGATCTTGCGGCCGCCACCAAGATCGCCGACGAGATCCTTGAGTTCACCGGCACGGCGGACAGCGCCCAGGTGGAACGCCTGCTCACCGCGCCGGCCCTGCGCATCCAGATCGCGGCCCTGGAAGCCCGGGCCGAAGGTGAAGAGGATATCATCAAGGCATTGGAAAATTCCATCCGCGTGTACCGCATCGATCATTCCGCCCGCTCGGCCGGCTTTGTATTTCACTTCAGCAAGAAACTCTACAGCGAATACAACAATATCAAAAAAGCCATCGAGGGACTGAAGGTGATTGCCGATATCCCCAACGCCGATCTGGAACACCAGGACCAGTTGGCCGCATGGTTGGTCCGGGAGGGCATCGAGAACGAGGCGCGCAAGTACCTCAAGCTCTCATACGCACGAGAGAAAACCGCGCGCAAAGCCCATACCATCGGCAAACTCACCTATATCGTCGACCTGGACGAGGGATTGCGCTACCTGGCCGAAGCGGTTGCGCTGGAAGAAGCCCCCTATTCCACTGACGCCCGCGAACTCATGCTGGAAAACGTGACCGTTGAGGAACCGCAAGTTGCGGAAGGTGAAACCGTCGACCAGGAAGCCCTGCGCCAGGCGCACGAGCAGGCCGTTGAAAAACTGGTGGAAGAGGCCCGTTCCCGCCTCAACCAGTAAACACGTCAGCCCCGCCCGGGGCTTGACGCCGGCTTTGCATTGGGGTATGATTGGGCTGAATTTGCCGGGATAGCTCAGTAGGTAGAGCGAGGGACTGAAAATCCCTGCGTCCGTGGTTCGATTCCGCGTCCCGGCAAATCATCTTTCTCAATGAAACCCATTACATTTCCGCCTGAATTTGACCCCTTGACCAGGTACTTTTCCAACCTGGCGGCGCAACGCTATTCCTGTCGCACTTTTAACGGCGCGCCTTTGCCGGGTTCCGCCCGATCACAACTTCTGGCTGCGATTGCATCCCTGAACCGCACCGCCCCGGCCCCTCTGCGCCTGGCCCTTTTTGATGCCTCCGATCTGCGCAAAGAGAACCTGTTTACCACCGGTACTTACGGCATGATCCGCCGGCCCGCCGCTTACCTGGCCGGCATCACTGCACCTGAAAACACGTCGGATTGGCTGGAGTTCGGCAGGTCAATGCAGACGACCCTCATGCTGGCCACTTTTCTAGAGATCCAGAGTTGCTGGATCGGAGGCGTTTTCGACCGCCGCACCTGTGGACAAGTCCTGAACCTTGCTCCTGAGGAAAAGGTTCCCGCCGTGGTGGCCCTGGGCATTGCCGCGCCACGCCGCACCGTGCGCGACCGCCTGGTTCGCTGGAGCTCGGGCCGAGGCTTGCGCCGCCCCATCGGAAAATTGTGTTTCCACCGCGACTGGGGCGAACCATTTGAGCCCTCCAGCCGTCCCGACCTGGCCCCCCTGCTGGAAAACCTGCGCCGGGCCCCTTCCGCATCCAATCGCCAGCCCTGGCGCGTGTTGGTCAGGGAAAATGAACTCAACCTGTACCTGGCACGCACTCCCGGCTATCGGCGCCTAGTTCCCGCGGTCGACCTGCAAACCATAGACATGGGCATTGCCGCCGCTCACCTGGAATGGAGCGCGCGCGAAAGAGGCTTCAACCTGGAGTGGGGCGATCCGCCGCCACAGGCTTCCTCAGACGTCGAACCCATCCTGACCGCGAGCATCGGGTCCGCATAACCGCATTACATTCCCCATTAGTGGGTGGCGGCTTTGGTTTTCTTTTCGCGAACCCGCTGAGCCGCGGCCTGCATCAGGCGCGCAAACTCTTTCTCTTGTTCATCCGCGGAAAGATCCGCGGCATGCACGTTAAAAAACAGGTGCTCCAGCAGGCGCCGCGCCCGGGTAACTGTTTCCCCTTCTCCACTCTGCACGGCTTCGGCCAGGTAATCGAGCGCTTCCTTTAGACGGCTCTTCTGCAACAATTTGCCGATGGTATACGCCACCGCGGGGTCGCGCTTCATGCCATGGGAAGTAATCAGCAGCTCGGCGGCTAGGTCGGAACGCTCATCCTGTGAATGCCAGAAGGCCAGGCGATTCAGATACTCGGGCCGGGCAAGGGGAGACCGGCACAGGGCTTGCAGGGCCGCAACCGCGGCCGCGCGCCCATGCTCATCCAGGCGGGCGCGCAAGGCGGTTTCGTACAATTCCTTGCCGGCTTCTTCATTGGCATCCAATTCCAGCGCGAAAACTCCCGATTGGAGCGCACTGTGCCAGTCCTTCGCGTTTGTTGCCCGGCTTGCAAGCAGTCGCATAGACAGGCGTTGCGCCGGGGCCACGAATTGCTTCCAGATCAAGGCATCCGCCCGGGTGGGATCCACCACCCGCGCCAACTCGCGGATGAATGCCGCGTACCGCAAAGCTTTGCCGGTGTTGACGCCCTGCTCCTCGCATGCCCGGGCCACGTAAAAATAGAGGGCCATCTTGAGACGGGGATTGTTCCAGTCCCGGGCAAGACCCTCTTCACCGTAACGCAGGACCAGGGGGAAATTGCGGATCTGATAGGCGGTATCGGTCAGGTGAAGCAACAGGTTGCGGTCAATCTCGCTTTTTTCGGGGTCCCTCAGGCTGCTGCGATAGAAATCCTCCAGGGCCGACATGCGCACAAACGGATCGGGAATGGTTACGATGGACGCCAGGTTGTCCCTGGATTGCGTAGCCTCTTGCGCTTGGAAAACTCCCGCAAACGTGAACACCAGCAAAACCAGGCAAATTTTCGCGGTTGAGTGGCTCATGTGTTCATTCCCGCCCGCTCCCGCAGTGAGCGGGGCGCGAAAACATCGTGTTTTTCAGGCTTCCGGCAGGGAACTGAGCAATTCCTGCACAATGGCGGCCTGCTCACCCTCGGGCTCCAGTTCCAAAAATTTCTGGAAACTGGCCCGGGCGGCCGCGAAATCCCCCTTGTTCAAGTAGGAATATCCCAGCTTCTGATGCGGCAGGCTCCAGTCGGGCTTGACTTCAGCCGCCATCTGATAGTACTTGATGGCCAGGTCCACGTTGTTGTTGTTGAAATTGATCTCGGCCACGTTATAGGCCAGGATTTCGTCTTCGGGGTTCAGGCTGATTGCCTGCTGAAAATACTGGTTGGCCTGGTCAAAATCCTGGCGTTGAATGCTGATGGCCCCCAGGTTGCCCAGCGCCTGGGCGTGCACGCTGTTGTCTTCTTTGGCAGTCGCCAATTCGGCCACCCTGGTGTATATTTCTTCGGCCTTGTCCAGGTCGCGCTTCTCTCGGTAACAATCACCGATCTTAAACAACACCGCGTACATCTCCGGGTGTTTGTCCAGGATCTTCTGGAACTCAACAATCGCCTCGTCGAATTCGCGATCCTGGAAGTGGGTGTTTCCCTGTTCCAGGTATTCCAGCAGGTCTTCATGCATAATGGGCTGCTCGGCCTTTTTCAGTGTATGTATGACCTTGTCATTGCGATTCAATTGACTGACCGCGACCAGTTGTTGGGACGGGATGTAGCCATCCGCGGTCACAACAATGCGGAACTGTCCGCTGCCCAGACCGATCACCGCCCACTCCCCCTTCTCGTCGGTGGTGGTTTTAAACTTGGAAACCTCATCTTCGAAAATCAATTCCACCTGCGCGCCGGCAATGGGATTGCCCGCTTCATCCTTTACTTCACCGCTCAATCTGGCTTTGCCACGGCTGAAACGCTGTGCCTCCATGGGGGGGGCCAGCAGGCCGACAGCGATCACCGTCACTACCAAAACAATCCATACTCTGTGCTTCATGGTTGCCTCCGACTATTGCATTGCATATCGATTATCCGCCGGGTCAGCGCACCCGGACATTCACACTCTGCTCAGCCACTTTGTCATCCCCTTTATTGGAGACACGCACCGTCAAAACATAATCGCCGGCGGCGCCGGCTTCGGCCGGAAAGTCAAGTTTGTATCCGCGGCTCACCTGGTCGAGTTGCTTTTCCGTGATTGAAAAGGCATAGGCGCGATTCATGCTCCAAACCTCGCTTTCATCCGCGCTGGTTAACGCGGCCTGGACTTCGAGTACGGCTTTGTACTCATCACCCTCCCGGGTGAACAGCAACAGGGCATAGGGAATCTCCAGGTTTACCCTGAGCGTGCCCACGCCTTCCGCTTTGGTATCGATACCAAAATTGGGCCGCACGTCTTTTTCCAGGGCTTCATGGGGCTTATTCAGCATGATCTGGGCCTGGGACACCGCGTTGAGATAATAGGCGTTGGCCGCGGCCATCTCGTACTTGCCCTGGTGAAAGCGGTCCACGAAAATGATGGGGAAAAAACCGTAGCGCCACACTTCGACCGGGGGTTCATAGAAACTATAGCCCATGGGATAAACCTGGCGGTGATCCGGCGGCCCCAGCAGCACGAAAACACGGCCGCGGTCGGTCAACCAGCCCTCATTGCCCTCACTGCGGAACAAGCGGTTGGCCTCCTGAACCCGGGCGTAATAGGTTTCTTTGTATTCGTTGCGCTCCGTGTCCGGCGTGAGATCACGGCGGCGCCAGAAATTGCGGCGGAACTCGGCCCGCTCTTCAGCGGGAATGTTGACGTATTGTTTGCGCTCTTCCGTGGTGATGATGTAGCGAACCTCCTGGATGAACTCACGATCACCGGGAGGCAATTGCTTTTCCATGCGCTGCAGGTGGCTGCAGGCGGACAAACCAATCAGGAGAACCAATAAAAAAGCAACCCCGATGTTATTGCGGTTTTTGATTTGATTTCGCGCCATCTTTTTTCTCCGTTTTCAGTTTCTCAACCATCTCCCGCACCGACGGCTGGTTGGGCTCCTCTTCCAGGGAGCGGGTAAACAAACGGATGGCCTCATCCCGGTTGCCCAGGTGCATGAGGGATTCGCCCATGACATTGAGGACATGACGGTTGATGCCGTTGTGTTTCAGGTACTCTTCTCCCAGGTCCAGCGCGCTCTGCCAATCCCCGCGGCGACGCGCCAGCTCCACGCGGATCATCAGGAACATGTTCTTGTGTTCACCCTCCAGGAACGGGCGGATCACATCGGGAAGGCGATCATACTCTTTCAGGTAGAGCAAGAGACCCGCATAATCCCTGGCGTAAAGAGGCGAAAGCGGATCAGCGTTGTGAGCACGTTCCAGCAGGCCCCGGGCCTTGTCGAGTTTTCCCGACAGGCGGTACTGGTTGCCCAGGATGTGGCTGTTCACCGCGGCTTTGTCCCGAGAATAGGGCAGCGACATGACCACGGCCCGCCGCAGCCGGTAAGGCGCGATATAGAAGGAAGCCTGCTCCTGCAGTACCGGCCGCTGGTTGTGATCCATCACGCGGACATCCACATTAAAATAATCGGTGGGAAAATCCTGCAGGGGCAGCGATAAAAACACATTGTCCGTGGCCGGCATCTCGGCCATTGCCAACTTCTTTGACCACACCACTTTTTTATCGCGGTCGGCGCGGATGGCCGCCTCGATCCGCCCCGACGCTTTCAACTCTGCGGGCACATCGTACAATTGGAAATGCAGGGTGAGGGTGTCCGAGGAGTTGAAATCGTTGCGCGGAGAGGGCACCAACTGGGTATCGCCCAGGAGAAACGGCTTAAAACGAGCTCCGGAATCCGGGGTGGTATGGTGGGAGAGCAGGAGGGGAGACATGCCCAAACCCTGGTAGTCCGGAACCAGCATATCGCCCTCGATGGTGGTGAATTCATCCCGGGCCGAATTGCGCAACAGGATGTTGTATTTGAAAACGCCGCTCATCACGGGAATCAGGTCCTGGAAACTGAATGAGCGCGAGGTCAGGGCGGAAGTCCGGCCGGCTTCCATTTTGACGGGGCTCTTGCGGTTGAACTGGTGAATGGTCTTTCCCTCCAGATCGGTGATGCGTCCGCTGACCTCAATGGTGGTATACAGGTCATCATCGTAGCGTTCCAGGGTCAGGCGTTTGGGCTCAATAATGTAGTGCAAAAACGCGATCCCCGATCGATCCCGCAACACGCGTACCATGGCGTCCCGCTCCACGTAGTTGACCAGGTAGTTGACATTGACAATTCCCCGGTACTTCACGATTTTTTCAGCGTAACCCGTGTTCACCTTGACGCTGGGAGCCTGGGGGATCTTGGAGTTGATCAAAATCTCGGAAGAGATGGACGGGGATCCGGTCACATGGGTTTCGTTGGGGTAGAGTGTCAGCGAAACATTGGCGATGGCCGGATCCACCCTGTACAACTCGTTGTAAGCGGCCTGGTGGTCGACCACATCGCCCCGGAAGTTGTTCAAGAGCGCCGCAGGGCCGTACTTGATGGGACTGTAGAGGCGAAAAGTTTCCGTGGGACTGTGTTTGAAAAACACCACGTTAAACGCGTTGTAGAGTCCCATTTCCGGTTTGGGCGAGTAAAACCAAACCTCCATGTTCTTGACTTCCGACAGGTTGTAGTACTTGTTGACCTGGTTGGCTTTACCTAGGATAATGTAGATCTTTCCCTGGTCGGAACGCCATCCCGGCGCGGGTTCTTCCCGGCCATACCAGAGGTTGGCATAGGCGATGCGCTCCATGTGTTCAGTGCGGAATTCGTTTTCTTCGGTATTGGGATTGGGATCCCGCTGTTTCCAGAACGCCTCGATAAAGATATCCCGCTCGCGGTCATTATCCAGCTGCAGGAAAGCGTTTTTCTCAACCTGGGTGATGATGTAAACAACCTCCTCGGTCAGCCATTTACGGTATTTTTCGGGAAGGTCGGATATCTTTCGCGTGGCCGCCTGCAGGCAATACATCCCCAGCAGCAACCCCGGCAGAACCACGGCAAGAACTCGTTTCATGCACTGTCTCCTGATGCCATCATGTTACCACAATCATGGGCCAAAACAAAGGCGGACCCGCCCTGCTTTTGACCTCAGTCGAATACAAGCGGCGCGTACATTGCCCGGACTTCCACCTTGCGCACTTTGGATACCTCACGCCAATTCAACCGCAGCTGTTCAGTCTCCATGACCACCGGGTAAAGAGAGATCCCATCTTTTGTAGACACCTTTACTTGCAGGGGAATCACAAAATCCGCGTCCTGGGTCAACTTTACTTTCACTTCATTGCCGCTGAAACGGGTGGCCACATCCAATCGCGGCAGGCGGCGCGAGTAAATCCAGGCGGCAAAGAATTGTTTCAGCCTGGGACTGCCTTCACTGAAAGCCGCAATGAACTGCGATGAAGTCAGGCTGTGGTAGCGCCTGTTTTCCAATATCGCCCGCAAGCGACGAAACACCTCTTTTTCGCCCAGGATCTCGGTGAGCATGGCGAACGCCAGCGCGGAACGGTTGTAGACCACGCTCTGCACGGCTTCCACATCGTCGCCGAGATTGCGGATACGCGGTCCGTAAACCGGGGGACCGACATGACTGTGGCGCACCACCCAGCGCTTCATGTCGCGCACCGCCGCGGCATACGCCCGATCGGACAAGTGTTTTTTGTGAAAAAACAGGGTGGAGAACTGCGCCAGTCCCTCGGTGATCCAGATATCCCGATAGGAATTCCACGAAACTTCCCCTCCCCACCACTGATGCGCCAGTTCGTGAACCAGGCTGTCACGGTACAGATCCGTGATAATCACGGGACGATTGCCCATAATGCGACGCCGCAGGGTTTCTTTGCGACTCTCGCGGGGTCCGGGCACGTTGAGAACCACCAGGCCCTGGTTGCTGATGCCGCCGTATTCGTGCCAGCGCCGCAACACCAGGTTGATCACCCTGGACGTGGGAAGTCCGTAGGCTTCCACCAGAAAGTCGACTGCAGGCTGTATATCACTGATTTCGAGCTTGCGCTGCATCACCAGGTCGCGGGCGGCGTACACCTCAACGGCTACCGCCGCCTCCACCCGCATGCGCGGCATGAAATCGCCACACACCAGTCCCAGGCCTTTGACCGCCGGGCTTTTGAAACGCAACATTCGCTGTCCCGCCGCCACCGTTTCGGATTCAAGCTGTCCCGAAACCAGGCAGCGGTAACGCGCCGGCAGCGAGATCCGTACATCCATCTCCTGGAATCGATGGGTTTCCAGGCCGGGATAAAAGCGGGTGTCGCGATTCCATAAAATGAACGGGTCCCAGTCGCGACGCGGATCACTGAAACGCTCATCCCACCGGGGAACGTTATCACCCTCCGCGGGCTCAATTTTGCCCGAGTAGCGGATCATGACATCGCGCATGCGTTCACCGCGCAGGTAACGCACAACCCCGCCGGGGCTGAACACCTCGACTTTGGGCGCGGTTTTCGACAAAGCCGCGTGAACCGTCATTTGCGGGTTGAGAACAAAGCGCATGAACCCGGTGTCTCTTTTGAACCGCAAGTGCGACGTCCCCTGCACCCGGCGCGACGCCGGATCAAGAATCAGCTCCAGGTCCAGCTTGTCCAAGTAATCCTGCGCGTTCAAGGAGATCTTTATTCCGGCTTCGCGATTGTAACTGAGCAGGTAGCGCCAGGCCGGTAATTCCACCATGGTGGTATCGGGCACGAAACTGGGGTTATGCTGAAAATGAAAAAAAGCGCCGCCCGCTTCCTTGAACATCATAAGGCTGAGCGAATCGGAAAAACGCGGATACCAGTATTCATTAAAACCAGGAACAAATATGCCGAACTGGCGGTTGAACCGTTCCAGCAATGGTTGGTGAGCGGCCGCCGGCGTCTCGGACTCGGTGGAAACCGCATCCGATTCAATCATATGCAGGGTTAAGCGCGAATCCGACAACCACACCAATGAATCGAAATCCGCCGTCATCTCGGAACCACCGCGCAAACGCCTCAGGGTCAGCCGCTCTTCCGCATCCGCAGGCGTCACGTGAAAGTCGCCCCGGCCGGAAAACAACAGCAGGCGCCCGAACGGCCGCGCCACGAGGGCCGCTCCCGCGTGCAGGCGCAGGCGGGCGTCCCCACGCACAATTTCTACCCCCCGGGAATCAACGGCGGAAAACCCCCGGATGTACTCAAGCGGATAGAGCATGCGGGTCAACTCCAGGCGGGAAAACCGCCCCTGGTCCGCCTGGAATGCCAGATGCACGATCTCCGCGTGCAGGGGGAACTTGACATACGCGGTGGCCTGGTCCGCCGCTTCCTCTACCAGGCGCAGGTCCCGCGCCTCGCGGAAATAATCCGTCAAAACAGCATAACTGGAGTCGGCAAACACTTGCGGCAATCTCGCGAAATGACCCGCCCGCAGCACTTCCTCAAGGCGAAAAATGGGGGATTCCGTGCCGACCAGGGGCAACACGACAAACAACCACAGAATCGGCGTGACCAGGCGGCTGACGCGGCGCGGAT
>DSBM01000006.1 GCA_011049425.1 Candidatus Aminicenantes bacterium | reverse complement strand
GCATAAGCGAACGCAAACGGCAGGTTCCGGGGCCCCATGGGCTGAGGCAGGACGGCCGAAGGTAAAATGATGCCCCGGATTACATCCCAAATAACCACCGGGGTCATTTTAGTCCGCCGAAGAACACCGAAGTGGTGAGCGGTGACCTGTGCCCTCTGGGTATTTATGCCCGAAAGGGTACTCTTCAAAAGCCTTTCCCTTTTTAAACCAGAGTGACGTGCAAACCCACACAAAATGGAAGAGAACCGAAAGTTGAAGAGTTGAAAAGTGAGAGCAGGGACGAGTGCAAGAAGGTCACGGGTGTCAGTGATTTTCATACACCTGCTTGTGTCAAATTAACTTCTTCCCTCTTTATCTCTTCAACTTTTCAACCTTGTCATGTATGATTCAGACTTTCACGGAGGTGCAACCTGCACACACGGAATCTGGCCCCGCTTTTGCTCTTATTGACCTTATCACTGATCTGGGGTTCTTCTTTTATCCTGATCAAGAAGTCGCTGGTCGCCTTGACTCCCCTGCAGACCGGTTCTTTACGTGTGCTGATCTCGGCACTGGCATTCCTGCCCTGGTTGATAATCCGCCGGCGCCATATTCCCTGGAGAGGAATTCTTCCGGTGATTGTATTCTCGCTTTGCGAGGTCGGAATTCCTCCGTTTCTCTACGCCTTTGCCCAGACGCGCATAGACAGCAGTACGGCCGGCATTCTCAACAGCCTGGTTCCCCTGTTTACACTGATCACGGGTGCGATGTTTTTTGCCATCCGGGTTGCCGGACGCGACATCGCCGGAGTGCTGCTGGGATTGACCGGTGCCATTCTTCTGGTCGGCGGCCGCGGTTTCGCTTTTCGCTCCGCGGACCTGTTTGGCCTGCTGGTGGTCCTGGCCACGCTGCTTTACGCAGTTGCTGGAAATATCCTACAGACCCGCCTGTCATCCATCTCACCCATGGATATCTCCGCCATGGCCTTTGTGTCAATGGGGATTCCCGCGTTCGCGATCCTGATGCTGGAAGGGATCCCGGATGTTTCCGCGGCTACCTTGCCTTCTTTGACGGCGGTGACCATTCTTTCCCTGGTGGGATCGGCGGCGGCCATCGCTCTTTTCAGCCGGCTGGTCCAATTGGCCGGCGCACTGCTGGCATCTTTTGTTACGTATCTGATTCCCGTGGTCGCCCTGATATGGGCTGTGATCGACGGCGAAACGGTCGGAGGTCTGCAACTTCTTGCACTGGCGGGCATCCTGGGCGGTGTCGCCTTGGTAACCCGTCCGCGCAAGCCAATGACAGACAGACCCGCCTGAAAGTTAAAATATAGAAAAAAGCAGTCAAAGAGTTGGATACAGGGGGCAGGAAGGGGGGGATTCGTGTTTACATACTTACAAGCACCGTCCCCAGTGCCCGGTTCACGGGGTTGTGCCTCACGCGGAAATCGTTGATAATGGCGCTGACGGAGAGGAGGAAAGGGGATGAAAAGAACCCGGATCTTTGCCTTGATCTGGATGATGGCAATGACCCTGGTTGTGAACGCCGGGACTGTACCGTTCCGACTGGTGGGGCACATCATAGTGGTGGAATGCCGACTGGATGACAATGACACGCGGCTGAATTTCGTAGTGGACACGGCCGGGCGGACTTTCGTGGATCCCGAAACGGCCAAAAAACTAAACTTGAAAACCAAGGGTTTCGGGGTCAAAATCAGCAAACTCAAGATGGGCGATATGGTGGTGGGGAATGTATTCGGCCTGATGGGTTTCGACTTCTCTCCTTGGAAAAAGCATGGCATCCACCTTTCCGGCATGATCGGATCGGATTTGCTGGAACGCTTTACCGTGACCTTTGACTACCCGGCCCGGCACATTGATTTCTCTAATGCGCGCGAATTGGACCCGGCACTCCCGGGGCTGCGCCAGAAGTTTTCCAGCCATCCCATTAACAACGCTCCCATGGTGCCGCTGAAAATCGGGGATCTGCCGGAAATACAGGCCATGATCGATACGGGACAGCCAATGGGCCTGGTCCTGCCCCTGAGTATGTGGAAAGATGTCCGGCCGCAAGGCAAGGTGGTCCGCGCCCGCGGTGTGCTGCTCAAGTGGCCCATGACCCACAGCCGCGAAAACCGCCTGACCCGCCAGCATGATGTGCGGGTAGGACCGCTGCCTACGGAGACGGTGCCTGTTTTCTGGGCGGAACTGCCGGCCGCGTTGTCCGTACCCCTGTTGGGCCGGGATTTTCTCTCGCGCTACCGCATCACCTTGTGTTATCCCGCCCGGGAAATCCTGTTCCAGCCCTTGGTCGACAAAGTTCCTGACTCCAGTGCTTCCACTTTCGGTTTTTTTGTATACTGGGACGAAGAGTCTGGCCATGCCCGCCTTCGCGGTATCTGGCAGGGAAGTCCGGCTGATGTTGCCGGCCTCGAGCCCGAGGACAAAGTGCTCTCAATCTGGGGCAATCCGGTGAACTTTGCCGACTTTCCGGATATGCTCAACCGCCTGGAAGATCCGGAGGTCCGCGAAGTGGAAATGGAAGTAGAACGGGACGGTCGCAGGCGCACACTTCACCTTGAGCGCCGCCCGCTTTTCCAACCACTGGACCAGGCAACCGAAGCCTGATGCGCATCGGCTATCCCTGTATCAACCGCGGCATCGGCTGTTCCGCCGGCCGCACTTTCCGCCTGGCCGGCTATACTCCGCAACGTTTTCGGGAAAAGGTCAGCGAGAACCTGGCGTGTTTGAGGCGCATCCTGGAATTCAATCGCCGCGAAGGGCTGCTGTTTTTCCGAATCAGTTCCGACACGGTGCCTTTCGCCTCCCACTCGGTCTGTGACGTGGATTGGGCGTTCGAATTCGCCGCGGAATTGGTTGAATTGGGAGAAATAATCAAGCAGAGCGGTATGCGGATTTCCATGCATCCGGACCAGTTCGTGTTGATCAACGCGGAAAAAAGCGTCATCGTGGAGGCATCGATCCGCGAGTTGGCATACCACGCCGCGTTTCTGGACGCAATGGGACTGGACCGGCAGGCGCGAATCCAGATTCATGTGGGCGGATTGTACGGGGACAGGGAAGGCGCCTTATCCCGTTTTGT
Source organism: Candidatus Aminicenantes bacterium (assembly GCA_011049425.1). Taxonomy (NCBI): domain Bacteria; phylum Candidatus Aminicenantota; species Candidatus Aminicenantota bacterium. The sequence continues at coordinate 6,223 of DSBM01000006.1, read as the reverse complement.
CGAGGTGTTTGCGGGCCTATCTCAGACCCTGCGGCAACGCCTGGCGGTGGAAAACGATGACAGGCGGTTCTCGATGCGTGATTGTCTCTGGATTCATGAGCGTACGCAAATCCCGGTGATCTGCGACAACCTGCACCACCGCCTGCTCAACCACGGGGAGTCGCTGGGGCAGGTCATGGAAGCGGCCGCCGGCACCTGGAGCAACGCGACCGGACCGCTCATGGTGGATTACTCATCGCAATATCCCGGAGGCCGGCCTGGACGCCACGTTGAACATCTGGACGCGCACGACTTCAATGCTTTCCTTGATCAAACGCAAGGCCTGGACTTCGACCTCATGCTGGAAGTGAAAGACAAGGAAAAATCCGCCCTGAAAGCCCGCGACCTGGCCCGGGCCCGGGGTTGGTTGTGATCGCTACGGATTTTGAGCCGGAAAAGCGGAATGGTATAATGGCCGGGTGACATTACGCATCGGTTCCCTCTCTCTTTCCAGCCCCTATATCATGGCTCCCATGGCGTCCTTGACCGACGTGGCTTTCCGCGGTCTGGTCGCGGAACTGGGCGGCGTGGGCCTCTTGATTACGGAGATGATTTCCGCCGAGGGGCTGTTGCGGCGAAACCAGAGGACCATGGGGATGATCCGTGGTCCTGGTGAAACCACGCCGGTTTTCATGCAGTTGTTCGGCGAGTCTTTCCAATCCATGGCGGAAGCCGCCGCCATGGTGGCGCAAGAAACCGATTTCGACGGCATTGACATCAACATGGGCTGTCCGGCCGGCAAGGTGATCCGCAAAGGCGCGGGCGCCGCATTGATGAAGGACCCGGTCAAGGCGGCAAAAATCGTTTCCGCGATGCGCCGCGCCGCGCCTGATCTTCCGCTTACCGTGAAGATGCGGCTGGGGTTCGACCGGGTCAACGCGGTAGATTTCCTGGAAGCGGTTCAAGGTGGAGGCGCGGACGCCGTTATCGTGCATTTCCGCTTACAATGCCATCGTTACCGGGTTCCCGCCGACTGGAGCCACGCCGACTCCCTGCGACTCATCGCCCGTGTGCCCCTGGTGGGAAACGGCGATGTCATGACCGAGTCGGACGCGCGCATGCGCCTCGAACAGGTTGACGGCGTCATGATCGGCCGGGGTGCCGTCATGGATCCCCTTATTTTTCATCGCCTGGCCGGCGGCAACGGTTGTGACGGCCTGGAGGCGAGGGTGATTCCCCGCCTGCTGGAGTTGATTGAAACGCACTATCCCGAGCCCATGCGATTGGCTCGGTTGAAAGCGCTGACCCGGTTCCTGGTCAGCGGTCGGCACATGAGCCGGCGTTACCGTCAGGCGATTTACACTGCGACCACGTACGCGGAAGGAGCCCGCAACCTGCTGGTACTGGCGGACCGCATCATCAACGGTCACGGCGCGGCGCAAGCGTGACAGCCATGCGCGTGGCCGTGGGATTCTCAGGCGGGCGGGATTCAACCGCGGCCTCGATCCTGCTCAAAAAGCAGGGTCATGTCGTGGAAACAATCACATTGCGCCTGGGCGCTCCCGGAGAAGACGAGCGCCTGACCGCGTCGGCGCGACTGGCTGAAAAGATCGGGGTTTCGCACCGGGTGGTGGATGCCCGTGATGAATTCGCGCGCCGGGTGATCAACCCATTCCTGGAGGCCTATGCCGCGGGCATCACCCCCAATCCCTGCGTCGCATGCAATGCACGCGTCAAGTTTGAATTGCTCATGGACACTGCCCTAGAGAACGGAGCCGATATATTCGCCACCGGCCATTACGCCCGCCTGGAGCGGGAAGGGGCGCGTCTTCTGCTTGCCGAGCCGCGGGAAAAAAAGAAATCCCAGATCTATTTTCTCGCCATGGTGGAGCCGGAACGCATGCAGCGTGTCTGCTTTCCCCTGCATGACACTACCCTGGATCAGGTGCATGGCCTGACCCGGTACCTGCCCCTGGCGGGAGAAAAATCCAGCCAGGATGTCTGTTTCCTGGGCAAACAACCCCTGGAAACCTACCTGCGCGCAATGATTCCCGATGCATTTCAGCCCGGCCCCATCAAGGACACCCGTGGTGAAGAGATCGCTTCCCATCTGGGCGTGGCCGCGGTCACTATCGGGCAACGCCGGGGCTTGGGGTACGCAGCCGGGAAACCGCTCTACGTGGTGGCAAAAGATATGATACGCAATGCGGTGATCCTGGGTGAAGAAAAGGAACTTGAAAAGGAGCAAATCTTGGCGACAACTCCCAATTACTGGCGCAAGTTAGAAGTTGGCGAAAAAATGTCTGTACGCATCCGCTACGCTTCCCCTCCTTTCCGTGCCGTGATCACCCGGGCTGATGCCGCCGCGATCGAGGCCCGTTTTTATGCCCCGGTCATGGCGCTGACCCCCGGTCAGTTGGCGGTGTTTTACCAAGAAAAACGTGTGGTGGCGGCGGGGATTATCAGCTTGAGGTGACAGGTGGCAGGAGGCAGGAAATAAAGGTGTCAAGTATTAGGTGACTTGACAAAATCTGAATAAGGAATAAGGCAGAAGGAATAAACGAGCGCCTATTCTTTCCAACTTTCCAACTCTCCAACTTTGCTGATCCTCATAACCTCGAAAAGGCTTCCACGTGATGGCGGTCGCCCAGGATCAATACGCTGTCGTCTTCACGCAACACCGTGTTGGCGGAGGGATTAATCAGGCGGATCTCTTTTCCGGGGAGGGTGCGCTTGATCATCACCACTTCCACCTGGCAGCGGTTGCGGATGTCGAGGTCGCGGATGCGGCGGCCGACGAACTCGCGCGGCGTTGCAATCTCGAGCAGGAACAACCCGTCATGCATCTCGACCATGTTCAGACGGGTGAAATCGCCCATGAACGAGGATATCTCGCCGGCCAGGTCACGCCGCAGGATCTCTTTGTTGTAGGCGGAGATCACATCAATACGCCAGACCGTTCCCCGGACTTGGGCCGGATTCTTTCTGTCCACCACCGGGATTTCGCTGACGTTGTGGCGGCCGAAGGCGCGCATTACCGTGTCCAGGTTGTCATCGGGATAGAGAAACACCGCTTGGGGGGATGCGATATCCGCGGCCACCACCAGGTCCCGCAAATGCTCGAAATCGGGGGCGATGGCGCTCAGCTCTTCCTGCGATATCTGCTCGTTGATGCGGCCGTCGCCGTCGGTCAGGTAGATGTGGGAATGTCCGGAACCGATGAAACGTTGCACGATTTCTGTGAGCGAGGAGTCGGGCGGAGAGATCTCGATGTCCGGCCGCATGACGTCGGCCACTTGCAGGGAGCGCAGCACGTTGATTTCACGACCTTTCTCCAGGTGGATGCCCCGGCGCATCAGTTTCAGGGTGTAGATCGATCCCCGGTGCAGCCGGGTGGACATCAGGCTGCTGATGGTAGTGGCAATCATCAGGGGCAGGATGATCTTGTAGTCATTGGTCATCTCGAAAATGATCAGGATCGCCGTGATGGGCGCGTGGGTGGTGGCCCCGACCACGGCGCTCATGGCCACCAGCGCGTAGGCGCCCGAGCCGGCGGTGACTGTGGGCAGCAGTCGATGCAGAATATGGCCGAAGAATCCCCCCGTCATGGCACCCATAAACAGGGATGGGGCGAAGATACCGCCGGAACTTCCCGAACCCAGGGTGACCGAAGTGATCAGTATCTTGACAAAAACCAGGGTCAGCAAGAGCACAATCGGCATGTGCCCCAGCAGGGCCTGGTCCATGGCCTCGTAGCCCACGCCGAAGACCTGGGGGAACGAGATGCCGTAAATGCCGATTATCACACCACCCATGGCGGTCTTGATGTAATCGGGACGCTTTAACTGGTCGAAGCGGTCTTCCAGGGCATAAAGCACCTTGATAAACAACAGGGCCACCAGGCCGCACAGCAGGCCCAGGATGGCATAGGGAATCAGTTCCAGGGGATGAATCAGTTCGTATTTCGGCACCTGGAACGCCGGGGTATTGCCGAAAAAGGCGCGCGAGACCACGGTGGCTGAAACCGATGAGATCACGATGGGCGTGAACTGGGCCACGGCGAAATCCCCCAGCAGAATTTCAACCGAAAACATGGCCCCGGCGATGGGCGCGTTGAATGCGGCGGCGATGCCCGCGGCGGCGCCGCATCCGACCAATGTCTGCATGCGTTTGCGTGAACAGCGGAACAACTGCCCGAAAGAGGAACCGATTGCCGAACCGATCTGGACGATCGGTCCTTCCCGGCCCACGGAGCCGCCGGATGCGATGGTGACGGCGGATGCCACCGCTTTGCTGAATACCACCCGGGGGCGGATGACACCGCTTTTCAGGCTGATGGCCTCCATGACTTCGGGGACGCCGTGGCCTTTGGCTTCGCGGGAGAAGTAATAAACGATCAATCCCACGATGAACGCGCCGGCCGTGGGCACCAGGATGGTGCGTCCCCAGGCCAGGGAGTCGCCCCAGGGACCCCAGAACCACTCTTCAAACAGGTGGATGAGAAAGCGAAGCCCGGCCGCACCCAGTCCCCCGGCCAGGCCGATAAAGATGGGGATTACCACCAGGAAGATCTGGTCGGTCTGTCTGAAGCGGTTGAAGAGGGCAAAACAGCGGCTGCGAAACGATTTCATGATGCCGGGCCGGACCAAAAGGGCATCTTCCCTTATAGCTGATCCGCGCCCCGGAGTCAAGAACTCATTGCGATAGCGGAGTCAAGTCGCCCCAATTGGGGCCGGTCTTGACGGAGACTTCCAGCGGGACCCGCAGGTTTGCCGCGTTTCTCATCTCCTGCTTGACCAGTTCGGCCAGGGGCAGTTCCGTTTCAGGGACGAATTCGAACACCAGTTCGTCGTGAACCTGCATCACCATGTGGGCGGAAAACTCTTTTAGGCGGGGTTGCAGTCGCACCATGGCCTGCTTGATGATGTCGGCGGCGCTGCCCTGGATAATGGTGTTGATGGCCATGCGTTGGCCGTTCTCGCGCACATTGCGGTTGACGCTGGTGATTTCGGGGATGGGGCGCATGCGTCCCATCAGGGTGAACACCCGGAGCTCTTCGCGGGACTTCTCCAGTGCGTCTTCAATGAAACGCCGCACTCCGGCGAAGGTATTAAAGTACTCGTCGATAAAGCGCTTGGCTTCGGAAAATCCCACTCCCAGTTCTTTTGACAGGCTGTAGGCGCCGCTGCCGTAAAGGATGGAAAAATTGATAATCTTGGCGCGCCGCCGGCGTTCTCCGGGATCCAGGTCCAAGCGCTTGGAAAACACCCGCTCGGCGGTGTGGGCGTGAATGTCGATGCCGGAGCGGAATGCCCTGATCAGTTCCGGATCCACGGAAAAATGGGCCATAACCCGTAGTTCAACCTGGGAATAATCCGCCGACATCAGGCGGGTTCCCCGGTCGCCGCTGAAAGCGCGGCGCACGTTGACGCCGCCCATTTCGCTTACGGGGATGTTCTGCAGGTTGGGCGCGGAAGAGGAGAGGCGGCCGGTTGCGGTTACGGTCTGGTTGAACGAGGAGTGAACGCGGTCTTGGCTGTCCAGGTGATCCAGCAATCCCCGCAGGTAGGTGGAATAAAGTTTCTGCAGGGTGCGGTACTCCAGGATCCGATCCACGATGGGATAGCCGCGCAATTCGGTCAACACGTCATTGTCGGTTGAGTAGGAGCGGGTCTTGCGCGTGCGCTTGACCACCGGCAGGTTCATCTTTTCAAAGAGCAACTCGCCCAGTTGCTGGGGTGAGTTCAGGTTGATGCGCACTTTCGCCAAATCGAAAATCTCTTCGGCCAGCGCATCGATGCGCTTTTTCATCTTTTCAGCGGCTTGATACAGAAAGTCGCGGTCGACAAAAACGCCCCGGTATTCCATCTCCGTCAACGCCTCGATCAGCGGGATTTCCAGGTCGCGGTAGAGTTTATCCAGGTGCATCGATTGCAGTTCCCGCCCCAGTTTTTCGGCCAAACGCAGAGACAGGTGCGAGTCGGCCACGCAGTAAGCCGCCACTCGCTCGACGGGAATCTCTGCGATGGGATTCTGCGAGCGGCCTTTGCCCACAAGCTCATCCCAGGTGGTCTGGTGAAAGCTGAGAAACTCGGCGCTGAGTTCCTTGAGCTTGTGCGAGCGGCGATTGGGGTAGAGCAGGTAGGACATGACCATGGTATCATCAGCGATTCCCTTTACCTTCATGCCGTGGCTGCAGAGGTGGAGGATGTCGAACTTCAAATTGTGACCGGTCTTGGCGATT
>DSBM01000005.1 GCA_011049425.1 Candidatus Aminicenantes bacterium | reverse complement strand
GTCGAATGCGTAGGGGTCATGTTTCAGAGAATGGTGGAACATGGAGCGTACCGGGTTGGGGATGACAAAGGTCAGGACTATAAGGACCAGCAGGGCCATTACCCAGCGTTTCCGGTGCCGGGGGATGCTGAAGAATCCGAACACCACGATGCCGATAAAGGCGGCTTTGGAGGAAGAGGCGAACACGCCCGCCAGGTTCACAGTCAGCAATATCCAATAGAAAGCGGCAAACCCTTCCCGCAAAAAAGAGAGCAGCAGTAGCACCGCCAGGCCGGACAAAACCCCCTGGAGGATGGGATTGGTAAAAAAGAACCCCGGATTGAGAGGCATGCCCGCCAAACGCAGGACAATGGTGACCAGGGATGTTATGGAAATCAGGTAAATCAGGGTGCGAACGGCTTGCTCACGGTCACGGCGGCCGTTGTCGAATGAGATGATGATCAGCGCCACCAGGACCAGGTCGCAGAGGAAAAGCAGGGAGTTCTGGCGGTTGGGAGCGGTCAGGACAGACCCAAGCAGCAACAAGACAGACAAACCCAGGCCGGCGCAGAAACCGCTGGTAATGATGTGGCGCTCCGCCAGGAAAGCGCGAAAAAGCAAAACGGCCGCCAGCAGGGCGAACCCCAGGAAATAGGCTTTGGAGTCCTTGGCTGGATACAGAATGACCCAGGCCGCGATCAGGGCGAAGTCAATTTGATCCGTCAGTTTTCTCATGGTTGAAAATGGCTTCCAGCGATTGCTTCCAGCGCGCGTATGGCACATGGTCGGGCCGGCGTTGAACCGCCCGCTCCGCGTGGTACAGGGCATCCTGGAAACGCTCCTGGTCCAGGCGTACGTGGCTCAAAAGAAAATGACCGTAGGGTGCCCCCGGTTGGATTTCAAGCGCTCGGCTTGCGGCGTTTGCAGCCGCGTCCAGATGGTGATTGAGCATGTGCACCTGGGCTGCGCCCAGGTGGGCGGCGGCATTCCACGGGTTCCATTTCAGGCTGGTTGAAAAGGCATCGGCGGCCTGGGGCGATTGTTGGCGCGAGAACAGGATGCGGCCTTCCTGTAGCGCGTCCCGGGAGATCGCTGTCGCCAGCAGCATCGCGGCCAGGGGCAGGATGGGCAGGAGCAATCGCGTGGCGGGCGCGGTGTGGCGGCGGTACACCTGGGAGAGGGCGATGATTAAAAGAAAACCTGCGGCAAAAAAATAGACACCGATGTCGATCAGGTTGTAGATGGCCAGCACGACCAGCACGGCCAGGTGAGGGGCTGAGAGACGTACGGATACGGGCCGGAGGCGCCGGCGGTAACGCCATAACAACATGATCAGAAACAGGTTGAAGAGCAGGCCGGTTTCCGCCACCTCCTGGAGCAGGGCGTTGTGGGCGTAAATGGAGCGGGCTTCGTTTGGTTGCGTGACGGTGCTGACTTCCGAAGCGTAATTGCCCAGACCGATGCCGAACCAGGGGTTCTGTGTGACCAGGCGCGTGGCCTGTTGCCAGTTGGAGAGGCGCAACCGCGCCGGATCCAGGCGCTGGGCTTCACTGAAACGCAGGCCCGTGATCACGAACAGAAACAAGAAAATGGCCATGAGGGCCGGGGCCAGGACGCGCGGGGTCAGGATGCCGCAAAAAAAGAGGTAGGCCAGGGTCCCGGCCGCCAGGTAGATTACGCCGCCGAAAGACTGGGTCAACAGCAGGTTGATTACACCCGCAAGCAGCAGCATGGCCCAGCCCAGGCGGGCCATGCCGTTTTTGCGGATCAGAAAGTGCAGGATGTAGATGATCAATACCGCGCAGACAATGGCGTACAGGGTGGGCAGGGTAAAGATGGCAAAAATACGCCCGCTCTGGATGCGGATGGCGATGGTGCGGGAGAACTCATCCGTTCCTTCCTGAATCCACTCCAGGTAACGGGGGAAAAGCAGGGTTTTTTGCAGAATGCCGTAAACAAACAGCAGGCCGGATACGGTTGCGACAACCAGGGGCAGAACGCGATTCAGTTCAACGGTGCGGAAAAACAGGAACAACAGGACCAGCAGGGTGAAATGGCCCGCGGCCAATACCACGGCGGGTACGGTACCGGCCAGAGAAAGATTGAGGATGAAAAAAAAAGCGGCCGGCACCAGCAGGTACCAGCCGCTTTTGGGCATTCGTGAGATGCAGTGCTGTTAGTTGACTTTGGGTCCGTAGGTGAAGGTGCCGTTGGAGAGGATGATGTCGTAGTTGAAGTGCTCGAGGCTGGAAACGGTGTACTGGCCTTGCTGATCCCAGCCGGCGAAAGAGGTGTCGCGGCCGCTGGAACCCAGGGAGTACTCGTCCAGGTTGGTGGTGCCCCGCACGTACAACCAGGTGTGTCCCCAACCGTCACGCTCGGGGAGTTTCAGGATGTGGAACTTGCCGATGGCGGTCAGATCATTGGGTGAGATGGAGTTGTCCACCAGGTAACTGCCGATGGCGTTGCCGATGGTCTTCATGTCGCCCATGGTGGCCTTCTGTTTGCCGCGCTGCAGGGCGGTCAGAAGGTTGGGGATGGCGATGGCCGCGACGATACCGATGATGGCCACGACGATCAGCAATTCAATCAAAGTAAAACCTTTCTTGTTCATGCATACCTCCTGTGAGTTGCATACATTGCGTTGGTCTGACTTACTGTAGCAATAAAGATGCCACGACAAATTGCCCCGAAACCGTGATAAACATGTCCGCGTCAGCCTTGAAATGCCGAATTTTGCGGTTTTGGGGTGACACTATTTGTCATTATGGACCAGGGCTTGCAGCCCGGCGACCCGATTTTGCCACTCCGGGTTGTCTTGATGTCTCAAGGCGAGACGATACCAGGTGATGGCTGTTTCCGGGCGTTTCACGTGGTCCAGAAAGAAGCGGCCGATGCGGGCATGGTCCGTTGCGCTTGAAAAAACTGCTGCTGCAGCGTTCACCTTTTCTATTGCGATTGCCTCGTTGCCCGCCTGAAAATCGATCCAGGCGGAAAACAGGCGGTTGTCCAGGTTGTCCTCACTATCCAGCATTTTCAGCAAGGCGGCCGCGGCCAGGGGATTGTGATGATCCAGGTAAAAACCCACTTTTTCCAGGGAGGACATGCCGTTGAAACGCCGCGCCATGTCCGCGGTGTTCCATGACGCGCGGTTCCCCAGGGCGATGCGGGCCGCTTTCTCAACTGCTGACGCGGCAACCCAGTTTTCCCGGCCCGCCAACAGGCGATGCAACAGCACATGTGCGTCGGGTCTCCGGGGGGATTGGCGGACCAGGTTCCGCAAACTGGCTAGCGCCTCTTCGGGATTTCCCCGGGCGGCGGCGATGCGGGAACGCAGCAGTTCCGCCTCGAAGGCGTTTGACGGAATCAACGGTTCCGCGGCTTCCAGGTGTTTTAAGGCGGCGGCGTAATCCAGGCGTTCCACTTCCAGCTTGGCCAACAGCAACCGCTGGTTCTGAAATGTGAGCCGCTGCACGCGCATGCCCTGGTTGCGTTGCAGCAGCGCGTAGGCGGCCAGGTCGTGCTTTTCCCGGTAATGGGCGCCGGCCAGCTTCAGGGTGAGGACCGGATGTTCGGGATGATCTTCCAGTGCGCGCTGCCAGTAGGTGAATTCATCCCGGTGGGCGGTGTTGTGGTTAATGGCGGCCGGCAGAAAGAACAACAGAATGGCGGGAAAAATCACGTACCGGGGCAGGCGGGGCAAGCGCTCGATACCATGGGCCCACAACCAGAACATGCCCGTGGAGGCGGCCATCATGTAGCGGGTGGAAAGGCTGAAGGGCCACATGGAGGTAAGTCCCAATACAATGAAGGGTACCAGGAAAACCGCGATCAATGCCATGGGAAGGCGTACGTATTCGAGACGGGGAAAGCGAACCATTCTGATGGACATAACCGCAATCACAAGCATGGTCAGTATTCCACCAATGATATGGACCGGCGTTTCCACTTCGGTGACAAAGTTGAACAACGGCGGGTGAAACGGCAGCAAAAGGGTGCCCGCGTAGTGGCCCAATACGAAGAGCCCGCGTGTGACGTATTCCAACGGGTGGGGCGTAATCAGCATCATGACGGAGCCGATACCCAGCAGCAGGTGCTTGACGGCCAGGAAGGCGGCGCCGATGCCCAGGAACCCGAGGTGATAAACACGTTGGCGCCATTTTGTTTTCGGCGGGTCGGCCAGCAGGAAGAGGGGAATAAAAAACAGGGCCGTTTCTTTGGACATTATCGCCAGGGTGAACGATGCCCAGGCGGCGGGGATCACCCAGGCGCCGCGGCTTTTGCCTTTGCGCAAAAGAATCAGGGTGATGGCTCCCCACAGCAGCATCATCAGGTCGCCGCGGCCCACCACCCAGGTCACATTGCCGGGATT
>DSBM01000004.1 GCA_011049425.1 Candidatus Aminicenantes bacterium | reverse complement strand
ATTCGCTTGCGCAGAAACTCCTTATGGTAGGAGCGGGTCTCTTCTCCGAAGACCTCGAGGTACTTGTCCCGGAGTTCTCCGACGGTCATCCGGGAGAGCCCCTGGACCTCTTGATACGTTGCTGCTTCCATCCGAAACCTCCTTGGTTCATGGGCTTCGCCCCGGCGGGCGGTCCGTCCGCACCGCAATCCCAGGGCGTTAACTCGTGAATGAATGAAGGCTTCGGTGGCCCGAAACATCAAGGCGTTTCTCCGTAAACGCCTCAGATTCTTCGACTTGCGCTACATGCACCGCCTCGGTATCCGATTCGGGGGCAAGTCGGCGGCCGTTGCGGTGGCGCATGTAGCCTCTGGCCAGCATCGTAGCGATCTCCGACATCACCTCGTCGACCGAGATTGGGACGTGTTCGTTGGCCGGCATCCGGTCCTCCTTTTGCGGGAGGCTGGGGAAGGGCCCGCCGTGGATGCCGCAGGGCTGGGATAGGCCGCTTATTGAAAAGGCCGTTGGAGCCCGTCCGACACCACTCGAAGGCGATGTCGTCGGCACCCACAACGGTCTCCGTTCTCACGGCCGTTTCCGCTGTCTGGTAATCCGTCTTCGCCGGACCCACTGGTCCGGCTTTCGGCAGATACCTACCGGAGGGGAGTTCGAAATGTCGAAGCGGGTGCCCGGATGCAACCGGGCTGTTAAACAAGGCGACTCGAAAAACGGAGAACGGGAGAATTCGGAAAGGACATTTTCGGTGAGCGCCCGCAACCCCCAGGGTTGCACCTGAACCCCGGACGGCGGGCTTCGAAACGGAGAATCGGGAAGGATGTGAAGGGTGGCGTAAGTGGGCGTGAGTACGGCAGAAACGACGAGACCCCGAGGGGATGAACCCACGGGGTCTTGCGTTAACTAAGCACCGCCGAAATCAGCGGATTGAATTTTGGCTCCCCAGCACGGATTTGAACCGCGAACCTAGTGGTTAACAGCCACCCGCTCTGCCGATTGAGCTACTGGGGAACCCGAAACAAGAGTGTACCCGAATAGGCCCTGACTGTCAATATGGAAGGGGCATTTTTCGTCTCTATCTCAACTTGACAAAATCAGCACCATCCGGTATGCTTGGGTTTCGCTGAAAATGGGCGGGAATAGCTCAGTGGTAGAGCGCGACCTTGCCAAGGTCGAAGTCGCGGGTTCGAATCCCGTTTCCCGCTCCAATCATACTTGGCGGCGTAGCCAAGTGGTAAGGCAGCGGTCTGCAAAACCGCTATTCATCGGTTCAAATCCGGTCGCCGCCTCCATTTTCCTTTTGAATTCAGTCACTGATTCAGTTTTCTCATATTCAAGTATAAAGCGCCAAAGATGTGCCATTCATGATGAAACCTGTTGAAAATATTTCCAATTTTCCGTATTTACTTACTTAAAAGCACCGTCCCCAGAATCAGGAGGTTTTATGCGCAATGTAATCGCCCAAGTTACAGTTGTTCCCCTCGGAACTGACTCCACTTCCCTTTCCGCCTGGGTGGCGGGTGTTGAGAAAGTTCTGGATGATTTCCCGGATATCCGGCGACAGCTCTGTCCCATGAGCACCGTTCTGGAGGGCGAACTGGATCGCATTCTGGAAGCGGTCAGACGCATGCACGAAGCGCCTTTCCTGGAAGGGGCCCGGCGCGTATCCACTCATCTGAATATTGATGATCGCAGGGATAAAGCCATTACCATGGAAGGAAAAGTGCGGGCGGTTAGAGAAAAATTAATGGTGTCCGGGCCGGGCGCCGGGGAGAAATAAGATGTCATACCAGGGAATATCTGATTTTCGATCGGATACAGTTACACGACCCACTCCGGAGATGCGTCGCGTCATGTCGACCGCGCCGGTTGGAGACGATGTCCACGGCGACGATCCAACGGTCAACCGCCTGCAGGACCTGGCGGCGGAAATGACCGGAAAAGAGGCGGCGATCTTTGTTCCCTCCGGCACAATGGGCAACACCATCGCCTTGATCCTGGGTGTCGGTGAAGGAATGGAAGTCATTATGGAAGAAAGGTGCCATATATTCAATTACGAAGCGGGAAACGTCTCGCGCATTGCCCGCAGCCTGCCGCGAATCCTGCCTTCTGAAGACGGCGCCATCCCGCTGGAGCTGCTTGAGTCATCCATCCATACCGCCATGCGGGTACACTGCCCCCCCACCCGGGCCATCTGCCTGGAAAACACCCATAATCTGCATGGCGGAACGGTTTTGACTCCGGAGTACATGCAACAGGTAAAGGAACTGGCCGATCGTCACCACCTGCATGTCCACCTGGACGGCGCCCGCGTGTTTAACGCTTCGGTCGCACTCGGCGTACCGGTGGCGAAAATTGCGGCGCATGTCGATACCATGATGTTCTGCTTGTCGAAGGGTTTGTGCGCCCCGATCGGCTCGCTGTTGGTGGGCAATCGCGAACTGATTAACGAGGCCATATCCGTGCGCAAGTATCTGGGAGGCGCCATGCGTCAGGCGGGAATCGTGGCCGCGGCGGGGATCCTGTCGCTCCAGACCATGGTGGATCGTCTGGCGGATGACCATGATCGGGCCGCCCGGCTTGCACGCGGGCTGGGAGGACTGCCCGGGGTCAAAGTAGACTTGGAAAGCGTTCAGACCAATTTCGTCATGCTGGAACTTGAACTCCTGACTGCGCAGGAGTTCCTGGAGCGGTTAAGAGAACACCGGGTCTGGGCCCTGCCTTTCAGCGACCGCACCATCCGCTTCTGCACGCACAATGATATCGATGATGCCGACGTGGACCGCGCCATCGATGCCATTGCCGCGGTGATGAAAGAATCGGTGAATTAAATGAAAATTAATTGATTGCAAAGGAATAAGGACCAAGAAAAGCGGAAACTAAGCGGTCTCTCTGCTTTTGCAATCCTATAATATCCAATCTTTCGTATTTGCATACTTTCAGGCAGCATCCCCTGCAACCCAGTAAAGCCTAGGAGTTGGTCTCGGCACGGCAGTACTGAAAAGTCCAGTCGATAAAACAGGCACCCAAAAACCAGCCATTGGGCCCCTGGCCGGCTTCTCCCATCTTGCAGAACAAAAGGACGCTTTCTTCAGGCCGAGTACGCTGGATCACCAATAGTTGCGGCTTAACCCAACCTGATTTGCTCTTAACTTTTTGAATGTTCATCACTCAGCTGAAAAGAATCTTGCATATTTCAATTGTTTTCTGCATAAATATGAATCCTTTCCCCTCTTCAACTTTTGGTTCTATTACGTTTCGTGTGGGTAAACATATATTGGGAATCAGTAAGCAGTTGTGAGGAAGAGTACCCGCAGGGCATAAAGCATAAGCGAACGCAAACGGCAGGTTCCGGGGCCCCAT
>DSBM01000003.1:15000-20633 GCA_011049425.1 Candidatus Aminicenantes bacterium | reverse complement strand
CGCCAAAACCTTGGTGATCGCCGCCGTCAACGTGGTCTTGCCGTGGTCCACGTGACCGATCGTGCCAATATTCAAATGCGGCTTACTGCGATTAAACTTCTCTTTCGCCATGGTCGACCTCCTAATTGAGTGAATATATTCCCAACTGGTTCTTTAATACATCCTGCATTTTTTCATCCGTCATGGGCGCGTAGTCGGCAAACTCCATGGCGTAACTGGCCCGACCCTGGGTCAGGGTGCGTAACGCCGTGGCGTAACCGAACATATTCGACATGGGTACCCGTACGTCAATGACGTGCAGGCCGTGGCGATTGTCCAAATGGGTTACCCGGCCCTGACGGGAATTCAAATCCCCCATCACCTCACCCAGGTAATCATCCTGAACGCGTATCTCCAGTTTCATGATGGGCTCGAGCAAGACCGGGTCTGCGGCCTGGAACGCTTTCTGAAACGCCATGGATGCCGCCACCTTATAGCCCAGTTCCGTTGAATTCTCTTCATCCAGGGATCCGCCCACCAGGGCCACAATCACCCCGGTTACGGGATACCCGGCAATGAAACCGAAATCCATGGCTTCACGCACGCCGGCTTCTACAGCGGCATGAAACCGCCGCGGCACCACATCATCCTTTATCGATGCCACAAACCGCAACTTGTCCGCTCCGTTGGTCGGCCGCAGCTCCAATACCACGTGACCGAATTGAGAATGCCCGCCCGCCTGCTGAAAATACTTTTCTTCACCACGAGCCACTTTGCGTATGGTTTCCTGGTACGCCACGCGCGGCTTGCCCAACTTGGTTTCTACGCTGAAATCGCGGCGAATGCGTTCCCGCACTACTTCCAGGTGCAATTCTCCCATACCGGAAACGATCTTCTGTCCCGTTTCACGATTGATCTTAACCGTAAGGGTGGGATCTTCGACCTTTAACTTGTCCAGCACTTCGTCCAGTTTCTTGTGGTCGGAAGTGTGACGCGGCTCAATGGTCGCTGAAACCACGGGTTCGGGAAAAGAAATGGCATCCAGGATGATCGGGTTGCGCTCATCACAAAGCGTGTCTCCGGTCGACACATCCGCCATGCCAACCGTGGCGGCGATATCTCCGGCGCCGACCTCCTTGACTTCTTCCCGCTTGTTGGCGTGCATCTTGAGAATCCGCGTGATGCGCACGCGTTTCTTTAAAATGGGGTTGACCACCACGCCGCCCGCCTTCATGGTTCCGGAGTATACGCGGAAATAGATAAGATGTCCCATATAGGTGTCGCTCATTATTTTGAAAACCAGAGCGGCCAGGGGCTCGGTGGTCGACTGTTCCCGGGTGATTTCTTCACCCGTGCGCGGTGAAAACCCGCGGATCGCGGAGACATCCCGGGGAGAGGGAAGAAAAGCCACGATCGCGTCCAGCAACATCTGGACCGCCTTGTTTTTAAACGATGAGCCGATGAGCACCGGAATGGCGGCCAACTCGAGCGTAACGCGTCTCACACCCGCACGCAGCATGGTTGCATCCACCAATTTTTTTTCGATGAAGTGCTCCATGACTTCAAGATCGTGCTCGGCCACCTGTTCGACCAGCCGCTCCCTGTAGAGTTCGGCTTCTTCGTGCAACTCCGCGGGGACGGCAACCTCTTCGTGGGTAGCGCCCAAAAGATCGCTGCCGTAGCGATACGCTTTCATCTCGATCAGATCAATAACGCCGGAAAAATCGTTTTCCGTTCCCAGGGGAAGCTGAAGCAACAGCGGATTGGCCTTTAACTTGGTCTGGAGCTGCTCCATCACATCAAAATGATCCGCTCCCACCCGGTCCATCTTGTTGATGTACGCGATACGGGGCACGCGATATTTTTCCGCCTGGAACCAGACTTTCTCTGTCTGGGGTTCGACGCCGCCTACGGCACAGAGCACAACAATTCCTCCGTCAAGCACGCGCAGGGAACGCTCCACTTCGGCGGTGAAATCCACATGCCCCGGCGTATCGATGATGTTGATCTGGTAGTCTTTCCAATGGGTGGTGGTACAAGCGGAAGTAATGGTGATACCCCGCTCCTGCTCCTGATCCATCCAATCCATGACCGCCGTGCCGTCATGAACCTCCCCCATCTTGTATGTCACACCGGAATAGAAAAGGATCCGCTCAGTAGTGGTGGTTTTGCCGGCATCAATATGTGCCATGAAACCAATGTTGCGGATTCTTTCAACCGGTATTGTATCCATGATGATCCTGATTACCAGCGATAGTGAGCAAAGGCCCGGTTGGATTCCGCCATCTTGTGTACGGTCTCCCGCTTCTTGATGGCGCCACCGCGATTGTTGAACGCGTCCAGCAACTCTCCAACCAGCTTTTCCTGCATGCTCTTGCCGCCACGCTCACGGGCATACTGGGTCAACCAACGGATGGCCAGGGCGTAGGAACGATCCTTGCGTACTTCCATGGGTACCTGGTACGTGGCCCCGCCTACCCGGCGTGAGCGCGTCTCGATCTGTGGGCGAATGTTTTCCACAGCCTTTGTCACCACTTTCAAGGGATCTTCCTGCAGCTTTTCCTGGATTTCGTTCATGGCCCCGTATACGACCTTTTCAGCCGTGGCCTTTTTCCCGTGTAACATGATGGAGTTGACCATCTTGGCCACAACGGAAGAGTTGAACACTGGATCAAAAATCTGATCCTTTTGTTTACGCAGTTTTCTTCTGGGCATTCATGACTCCCGAATCACTAAACCTTTTTCTGCCGGCGGGTGCCGTACTTGGAACGCCCGCGCTTGCGGCTGTCCACACCCGTTGAATCCTTGGCACCGCGTACCACGTGATAGCGTACGCCGGGGAGATCCTTGACACGACCGCCGCGCACCAACACGATGGAGTGCTCCTGAAGAGAGTGCCCTTCACCGGGGATATAGGCGCTGACCTCTATCCCGTTGGTCAGGCGCACGCGGGCCACCTTGCGCATGGCGGAATTGGGCTTTTTCGGGTTGGTGGTAAACACCCGGGTGCACACCCCGCGCTTCAAGGGACAATTCTCAAGAGCCGGAGACTTGCTCTTTACTTTCTGCTGTTTCCGGCCAAACCGTATCAACTGATTTATGGTAGGCAAATAGACCTCCTATATCGGGTTTTTTTTCGTATCATGGATAACACTACGGAAAAAACACCATGCGAATGGATGAATATATCAGAAAAATGGAAATACGTCAACAAAACAACGGCCCGGATGGGTCCATCGGTGGGTTGGTGGGGAATTCCTGGAAAATGGATAAAAAAAATCCCGGTGACGACCTACTTTCCCACCCCGTTTCCAAGGCAGTATCATCGGCACTGAAGAGCTTAACTTCCGGGTTCGGAATGTAACCGGGTGTTGCCTCTTCGTTATGGTCACCGGGAATATTGCGCGGCTTTTTATCATTATTGCTGAGTTAGATTTGTCGGGAGTAAGGCTGCGTAAACAAATGGTTAAGGCTCACGACCGATTAGTACTGGTCAGCTAAACACGTTACCGTGCGTACACATCCAGCCTATCAAACTCGTCGTCTACGAGGGGTCTTTAGTCACCCGAAGGTGAAGGGAGATATTATCTTGGGATTGGCTTCCCGCTTAGATGCTTTCAGCGGTTATCCATAATGAATGTAGCTACCCAGCAATGCTCCTGGCGGAACAACTGGATCACCAGAGATTCACCCATCCCGGTCCTTTCGTACTAGGGACAGATTCCCTCAAATCTCCTGCGCCCACTGTGGATAAGGACCGAACTGTCTCGCGACGTTCTGAACCCAGCTCACGTACCACTTTAATCGGCGAACAGCCGAACCCTTGGGACCTGCTCCAGCCCCAGGATGTGATGAGCCGACATCGAGGTGCCAAACAGCGTCGTCGATATGAGCTCTTGGACGCTATAAGCCTGTTATCCCCGGAGTACCTTTTATCCGTTGAGCGATGGCCCTTCCATACGGAACCACCGGATCACTAAGCCCTGGTTTCCCACCTGCTCGACCTGTCGGTCTCGCAGTCAAGCACCCTTATGCCTTTGCACTCTACGGCTGATTTCCAAACAGCCTGAGGGTACCTTTGGGCACCTCCGTTACTCTTTGGGAGGTGACCGCCCCAGTCAAACTACCCGCCTAACACTGTCTCCACGGAGGATAACTCCGTGGGTTAGAATCCCGATACGACAAGAGTGGTATCCCAAGATTGGCTCCATCCCACCTGGCGGTGGAACTTCAAAGCCTCCCACCTATCCTGCACATACCGCACCAGAATTCAATATTAGGTTGCAGTAAAGGTTCACGGGGTCTTTCTGTCCAGCAGCGGGTAACCGGCATCTTTACCGGTACTACAATTTCGTCGTGCATCTCCTTGAGACAGTGCCCAAATCGTTACGCCTTTCGTGCGGGTCGGAACTTACCCGACAAGGAATTTCGCTACCTTAGGACCGTTATAGTTACGGCCGCCGTTTACCGGGGCTTCAGTTCAGAGCTTCGCCGAAGCTAACCCCTCCCTTTAACCTTCCGGCACCGGGCAGGCGTCAGTCCCTATACATCGATTTCATCTTAGCAGAGACCTGTGTTTTTGATAAACAGTCGCTTGGGCCTATTCTCTGCGGCCTCCTCGAGCTCAGTTGAAAAACGTCACCCTAACGAGGCACTCCTTCTCCCGAAGTTACGGAGTTAATTTGCCGAGTTCCTAAAGGAGATTTCACACGTGCGCCTTAGTATACTCAACCCATCTACCTGTGTCGGTTTACGGTACGGACACCTCAACAACTCCTTAGCGGCTTTTCTTGGCAACATAGTTTCAGCAGGTTCATCCGGCAAAACCGAATTTCCCGGGCTACCTCAGAATTCCGGCCCTGATTAACGAGCCCTTCCTTGTCACCCGCCGTGCTCAACCAACGGCACGGTCTGCCTGACTTATTGCGTCCCCGCATCGTACAAACGCTGTTGGGGTGGTGCAGGAATGTTGACCTGCTTTCCATCGCCTACGCCTTTCGACCTCGGCTTAGGATCCGACTAACCCTGAGAGGACTGACCTTGCTCAGGAAACCTTGGATTTTCGGCGTCCCGGGTTCTCACCGGGATTATCACTACTCATGCCGGCAGGATCTCTTCCTGGTAAACATCGAACCTCACGATTCGAATCCAAGACCAGGAATGCTCTCCTACCATCCCCGAAGGGATTCGCAGCTTCGGTATCATGCTTGAGCCCCGTTACATCTTCGGCGCAAGGACGCTCGACCAGTGAGCTATTACGCTTTCTTTAAAGGATGGCTGCTTCTAAGCCAACCTCCTGGCTGTCTGTGTATTCTCACATCCTTTTCCACTTAGCATGAATTTTGGGACCTTAGCTGGCGATCTGGGCTGTTTCCCTTTTGAACACGGAGCTTATCCCCCGCATTCTGACTCCCACACTGTTGTTGCAGGCATTCGGATTTTGGTTGGATTCAGTACTTCTTTCGAAGCCCTAGTCCATCCAGTGATCTACCTCCTGCACAAATCATGTGAGGCTAGCCCTAAAGCTATTTCGGAGAGAACGAGCTATAACGGAGTTTGGTTGGCCTTTCACCCCTATCCTCAGCTCATCCAAGCCATTTTCAACTGACACTGGTTCGGGCCTCCGCATGGTGTTACCCACACTTCACCCTGGC
>DSBM01000003.1:0-10000 GCA_011049425.1 Candidatus Aminicenantes bacterium | reverse complement strand
ACGAAAATCTGCTGGCTTACAATCGCATTGATGTCAAGGAGTTTGAAAAATCCCTTCGTCGCGAAATCGTGCGCGACAAATTCGAATCCCTGTTAAGCGCAGGCCTGGCGATTCCTCCCGATCATTTAGAGGACCTCTATCACCGCGAAATGGACAGTGCCGAACTGGATGTGATCCGCTTGAGCCCGGATCGCATCAAACAGGAAATCCCATCACCCGATACAGAACTTCAGGCCTTCTACAATGCGAACAAACCACTGTTTAAAAGCCGGGAACGCCGGGCCGGCACCATTGTGGCCTTCCAATTCAGCGATTTTGAATCGGAGGTGACAGTCGACCGCAAGGAAAAATTCGATTACTACAAGGAAACCCGCGAAATGTTTAAAATCCCGGAAAAGATTCGGGTTTCCAGGATACTGCTCGAATACGGCGAAGATGATCGTGAAACAGTCTTGACTGACGCCCAATCCCTGGCCGACAACGTCACCGCAGACACATTCGCCGCCACGGCCAAAGAACGCTCCCAAGGCGAGAAGGCAACTCAGGGCGGTGACTGGGGACTGCAGGCATGGCGCACGTTGACCGCCCAGGAGCAACGCATCATCAACAGCCTGGCCCAGGGTGAGATATCCACTCCGGTGGATACCGGCGATGCGTTTTCCATTCTTCTGGTTACAGAGAAATCCTCGGAAAAAACCTCTGACTTCACTGAAGTATCTGAACGTATTGATTCGATTCTGAAACAACGCAAGGTCAACGCCCTGGTCAGAGAAAAACTGGAAACCGTACACAACCGCGTCGCCAAAAGCGAGGATCTCGCCGCTGAATGCCGGGCCATGGGCATCACCGCTATTCAGACCAAAGCCGTGACCAATGGAGAAACCCTGGAAGAACTCGATGACATGGGCATGATTTCGCGCAAACTCTTCAGCATGGAAGAAGGAGAAACCGCGTTTCCGGTGGAGTTCGGTAAAGGCATGGCCATTGTTCGTCTGGATCGAATTGAAACTCCCGAGGTCCAACCCTTTAATGAGGTCAAAGAGAAAGTCCGGGAAAAATACGTCCAGGCACGTCGGCTGGTACTGCTGCAAAAGCAGGCCGTGGAGTTGATGCAGCGTCTCAACTCCGCGAAAAACGAGGATGCGCTCAAGGCATTGTTGCAGCGCCGCGACCTGGAGATCGAGCCGGTAACGTATAAACGTGGAAACCGCCTCGCCGAAATGGCGCTCAAACCGGGATTAGATGAGCGGATTTTCGCCCTGACGCCGGGAAGTTTTGCCGAACCCATTGCGTATGAAAACGCAGTCGTCATGGTACGGCCCACTTCCATCCACGTGATGGCGGAAGAAGATTTCAAGAACAGCCGCGAAGCTTTTTACCAGCGCAAGCTGCAGGAGCTGCGCAACCGGATTGTGGCCTCGTTCATCTATCAGAAAAGAGAAGAGTACGACATCCGTTTTAATCAGGATTTATACGAAAAAGCCACAAACAAGGCCATGTCGAGACTGAACTAGGAGGCCGGATGGTACATGAGAAGCTCTGCCAGTCCGTTGATATCCTGAATGAGATCGGAGTGGATTGCTGGATGACCGTGGACCAGGAGTCCGGGGTCCTCTCGGATCCGGTCATGGATTTCATTGTCGGTACCGGCGTGACCTGGCTTTCCTTTTTCCTGGTTTTGGCCAACGGAGAAACACATGCCGTGGTGGGTAACCTTGACGGCGAGAAGTTCCAGCGCCTCAACCTCTTCCGTTATGTCCATACTTACCGGGATTCTCCAAGGGAAACCCTGGTTGAAATCCTGGACAAGTACAATCCGCGCAACATCGCTTTGAATTATTCACTGGATTCCGCCGCGGCAGACGGGTTGACTCATGGAAAATTCCTGAAACTCGAGCAATTGTTGGCCGAAACTCCCTATCCCGACCGCTGGATAGCGGCGGAACCGGTGATCGCGGCATTGCGGGGGCGCAAATCCGAAGAGGAAATCCGGCGCATTCGCAAGGCCATTGATATCACTTTGGAAATCTACGATCAAGTCACCCGCCAGGTGCGTCCGGGTTGGACGGAACGACAAGTGGCCGAGATGATCACCCAGGCCCGATTGGAGCGGAATCTGGAACCCGCCTGGGACGAAGAGCACTGTCCATCCGTGTTTACCGGCCCGCAGGAAACAGGGGCCCACTCCGGTCCAACGGACCGCCTGCTGGAGCGTGGCCACGTGTTCAACACCGATTTCGGCGTCCGGGTGGACGGATATTGCTCGGACCTGCAGCGGACCTGGTATATGCTGAAAGAAGGGGAAACGGAAGCACCCGAGACCGTCATCCACGGATTCGACACGATCGTCGGATCGATCAACGCCGCCTTTGATTGCATAAAACCGGGGCTTCGCGGCGTAGACGTGGACACGATCGCCCGCGAATACATCATTTCGCGGGGGTATGGGGAATACCCGCATGCTTTGGGTCACCAGGTAGGTCGCGACGCGCACGATGGCGGCGCCTTGCTGGCCCCGGCATGGGAACGCTATGGGAACCTTCCTTTTGCGCCCCTGGAAAGCGGACAGGTTTTTACCATTGAGCCCAGGCTCTACTTGAAACACCACGGCGTGGTCACCATCGAAGAAATCGTGCAGGTCACCCCTGACGGCGCCCGCTGGCTTTCCCGGCCCCAGAACCGTCTCTATCTGATCTCATGAAAATCATTGGCGACTCTGCCCGGGAAACGCACAGGCGACAAAACAAACCCCGCTGGCTCAAAGCCTCGATACCGGGGGGAAGAGAATTCACCCGTATCCAACGGGCCCTGGATCAGCGTGGCCTGCATACCATTTGCCGCAGTGCCCGTTGCCCCAACATCGGCGAGTGCTGGAACCACGGACACGCCACCTTTTTAATCATGGGCGAACATTGTACCCGCGATTGCCATTTCTGCGCGGTACCGCACGGGAGCCCCCGCCCCCTCGATCCCGATGAGCCGGCGAAACTGGTCGAGACCGCCCGCGTCATGAACCTGCGCTATGCGGTAATCACCTCCGTCACCCGGGATGATTTGTCTGACGGCGGCAGCAGCCATTTTGTGCGGGTCATTTCCACCCTGAAGAGAGAAATCCCCGACCTCCTGGTGGAAGTGCTCATTCCCGATTTCAGCGGAGACGAAGCGGCGCTGAATCGCGTTTTGGACAGCCAACCCCATGTGCTCAATCACAACATTGAGACCGTCCGTTCACAATACCGGCGGGTGGGCAGGCCATTGGAGCAATACGAACGTTCCCTGATGCTGTTGCAACGGGCAACGAACCGAGGGGCGATCACGAAATCAGGAATCATGGTCGGCCTGGGTGAAACCCGGACTGAGTTAAGGCATTTGTTTTGCGAGTTGTTTAACCGGGGGGTATCCCTGCTGACCATCGGCCAATACTGCCAACCCACCACGTCATCCGTTCCAGTCGAACGTTACTATGCCCCCGAAGAGTTCGGGGAACTGGAATCCGAAGCATTGAAAATGGGGTTTTCCGCTGTGGCCTCGGGACCATTGGTAAGAAGCTCCTATAATGCCCGTGAACTCTACGAGACGCACCGGGACGGCAAAAAGCCACCCATAAAGAACGGGGGGGGGTAAATGAAGACCACCCCGCGGGGAAAACGGTGAAATACCTTATTTTCAGCGATATCCACAGCAATCTGGAAGCATTCGAGGCCATGTTGGAACACCCCGCGGCCCGCAAGGCATCCCGTTTCCTGTTTCTCGGAGACCTGGTGGGATATGGCCCCAACCCCAATGAGGTGATCAGTCGCTTTCGCAAGCTCGATGTATCCAGCCAGGTTCGCGGAAACCATGACAAGGTCGTGGCTGACCTGGAGTCATCCTCCCTTTTTAACCCCGTTGCCGCATTCTCCGCCGAATGGAGCAAAATCCAGGTGAATACGGATAACCAAGCTTATCTGAAACACTTGCCCAAGGGGCCGGTAATGGTTGAGCGATTTATCACCCTCTGTCATGGATCCACGTTTGACGAAGATTATTATGTATTCTCTAATTTTGAGGCCGCGGAATCCTTTAAGTTCATGGAGACAGCCATCGGCTTTTTCGGGCACACGCATTTTCCCGTTATGTACCTGATGCGCAATGAAAAAATCCAATCCGTGCCCCTGAGTGAAAAATGCCGCATTCGATTGGACCCCAACACTCGCTACCTCATCAACCCGGGATCTATCGGACAACCCAGAGACAAAAATCCCATGCCCAGCTTTGTGCTTTTTGATGCGAATAAGCGCGAGGTCCAGTTCATACGCTTCTCTTATGATTATCGAAAGACTCAGAAAAAGATTCGCGGCGTCGGCCTGCCGGAAATCCTGGCAAGCCGGATTGAATCCGGGATATAATGGTAAACGAAAAATGAACCAAACTGGCCATATCGCGCCGGAAACGCAAAGGAGGCCATCCATGTCCGCAGACAAAATCAAGCGACTGATTGAAACCATTCTCAATGAGAAAAAGGGGCTTGTCGTGGCCCAGGTTCACGAGATCCAGGAAAGCATCATGCAGCAATTGGAAAGCATCAAGAAGATCCATGGATTTGACGCTTTTCAGGTTCCCCGGGATTTGGTCCCCCCGGTTACAAACGCCGACAACGTGGTCAAGTTGATCCATGAGCAAGTGATGGCCATTGCGGCCTCTGAAAACCAGTTAAAGTTGATATCCAATCTGCTCAACGCCATCAACCTGTTTTCCAGCCGTTCCGCCCTCTTTCTACTTCGGGATGACAAGTTGGTGGGATGGCGGGGAAAGGGATTCGACGATCACGACAGCAACGTAAGCGACAAAGAGATAAAAACCGTCTTTTTTTCCCTTTCAGCGGACACGGTTTTCCGGCACGTGCTGGAAAACCGCAAGGCCTATTCCGGCGCGCCGGCACCCCGTGGAGATGACCACCTGATCTTCAGCCGATTTGGGGGAGCCGCTCCCAAAGAAATTGTGGTGTTGCCTTTCTTTGTCAAAGGAAAGCCCCAGGCTGTCATTTACGTGGATGCCTTTGAAGGAGACGCGAAGATCGGCCGCAAAGAGATCGAGATCTTTGCCAAGACCGGAGAAATGAGCCTGGATCTTTTGCCCCTGCGTCAAAAGATCCTGGCCCGGGTCAAAACCCAGGAGTTTATCGGCGACTCTGAACCCCAGCCCGAACCCGACACCGCCGCCGACTTCGTCCCCGCCACCAAAAAGACCAAAGGCCCCTCCCTGCTGAGTCACGATCCTGAGCGCAAAGCCAGGGTGATTCTCAATGACATTATCCTGTACAATCAGAAAGCGGTGGAAGACGGAATTGAAAGTGGGGATCTATACGCCGCCCTGCGCGACACCATCGACCAGGCCCGCGAAGAGTTCATACGCAAACATGACGAAATGGAAATTTTTGAAACCCAGCTGATCAAGATCCTGGCCAAGGGGAACCGGGGCGTATTAAAGGAATACCCATTTGAGGCGATTTAGGTTCCGGTTTTTGCGCTCCCTGCTGCACCTGGAGTTGCTGCTCGTGGTCTCCATGGTCGCGGCATGGGGGGTATATCGCTTTGTTCCCGCCCCGGCTCCGATTGCAGCCGAAAAGCTCAATCCCCACCTGATTAGCAACTATCAAATCCTGCGCGCCGTCAAGCGGCAGATATCACGCCTTGATGCCGATACCGGCGAACCGGATTGGCAACAAAAACTG
The DNA here is from genome assembly GCA_011049425.1 of Candidatus Aminicenantes bacterium. Lineage (NCBI taxonomy): Bacteria > Candidatus Aminicenantota > Candidatus Aminicenantota bacterium. Next base: position 4,287 of record DSBM01000003.1, on the reverse strand, counting down.
GTAAGCCTGCCCGCCACCCGCCCGGAAAAGCCGTTCCTGCAGGCCATCATGCGACTGGAACAAGCCCGAAAACTGCAAAATCGCGAGATTCCCGCCCAAATGCCCCGGTTCCTGCGAACAATATCCAGCCGAAATCCTTTTCTGTGGCAAGAAAAAAACGAACTCATCTATCGCTGGCTGGATCATTCCCGGCAATACGCCAAAATGGCGGAACGAAACCAAATTCACCCGCCGCGTTCCCCAGCCCTGCGTATCCGTGTTCTCAAAGCACTTGCGCGCACTGAAGGAGCTGATGCCGCATCTCCGCTTTTGCACGAACTGTTTCCCCGGACTTCGCTGGGAAGGATTCTGGAAGGACTGCCCATAAAACTGCAGCGTGAACTAAAAACAGCCGTCACGACAAGAGACTGGGAAGCACGCTTTCAGCACCTCGCCGGACTGGGGCGGTGGTCCCAGATCATCCAGGAAGCCCGCAACTGCACGGACAACAACATCACCCAGTATTATCATGCCGCATATCAATACCGTCGCCGTCACTTCAACCAATGTCGCCGGCACTTGGACCGCGTGAATCATCCCCGTTTCAGTGCGCGCAAAAAAGCTTTGTGCATTAAAATGGACATCCGCGCCGGGCGGACCGCTGATATCTGGCAACGGATCGGGGCACTGGCGGCTGAGCCCCGAACCCACGCGGATTTGCTGGAAGATGTGGCCGGACTTTTTCTCGTGGACAACCAGTTGGACCACGCCTCCCGCGCCTACACAAAGCTGGTTCAAGTTACCGCAAAGAAAGATACACGCCATTGGAAAGCCTTGTGGGTCAACGCCTGGATCAGAATCAAGCAGTACCGCATAAAAGAAGCACGCCGCCTTTTTCAAAGGGGAACCCACGCGCCTGAACCGGGCTACCGCGTCGCCTCGACTTTCTGGTACCGGCACCTGGGAGGGGAGAAAGAGTTCCCGCTGATCAGCGCGCCTTTTACCTACTATTTCGTGCGCACGGAAAAGGACCACATACCGGGCCTGCAAAGGGGACTGCAAACATTTGCCGCGCGGCTGGATTCAGCAATCGCTCCGGAAACCGAACGCCACCTGCAACGCAGCCTGGCGCTGATGGAATCAGGGCTGGTAAAGCCGGCCCGAAACTATCTCGAATGGGCAAGGGCATCCGTGCCGCCCCATTCAGCGGACGCCGCCCTCCTGACCCTGACCATCTCATTGCTTGAAATACGCCTGAACCGGCACTACCACGCATTCGTGGCTTATCGCAAGGGGTTTCCGGATTACCACGCCATGCGTCTGCCCCGATTCCTGCGTCACATCTTATGCCCGCTTGAATTCACCGAAATCATCGCACGCCACAGCCGCGACCATGATTTGGATCCTTTCCTGGTGAGCGCCCTGATCCGCGAAGAAAGCATGTTTCGGCCCGACAGCCGCTCTCAATCCAATGCCTTTGGTCTGATGCAGATGTTGCCCAGCACCTATGCCCACATCAGCGGCAAACGCCTGACCTCGCGGCTGCGCCGGGAACTGGTCCAACCGGCAATCAACATCCGCTGGGGCACGCGATACCTGCGTCAGTTGCTGGATAAATACGACAACCGCATCTACCTCGCGCTGGCGGCCTACAACGCCGGCGATCACCGCGCGGACCGTTGGTTGCGGCAGTTCGGCGACGTTTCCGAGGAACAGTTCATCGAGATGATCCCTTTCAGCGAGACCCGCAATTATGTCAAGAACATTCTGCGCAACCGTTTCTTTTACGCGTTTTACCATGCCGATGCCTTTGGCGAACGCGATTTTCCCGCTCCTTGACACCCCGGACGCTTTCATTTCCGTTGCGGATCTGCTATATCATGAGTGCCTCCGCCACTCAGGCGGATCGGCCAATTTTTTGAGGAGGTTTGCATTGAGTAAAATCATCTGGATTGTTTTTTGTGCCACGGCATTGTTGTTTTTGTTTGCAACCATGCCTGGATGTTCGTCCTCGGAAGAAAAACCGCAGGAAACGGAGAATCCCTTCTTTACCGACCACGGGACTCCTTTCGAGACCCCGGCATTTGACCGCATCAAGGTCGATCATTACGTTCCCGCGGTCGAGAAAGCCATCAAGCTTGACCAGGCGGAAGTGGATGCCATCATTCAGAACACGGAGGCCCCCACTTTTATCAACACCATGCAGGCCCTGGACCGCACCGGTGAGTCCCTGGAACGCGTGGCGAGTGTTTTTTACAGCCTCATGAGCGCGGACACCTCCCCGGAACTCCAGGCCGCGGCCAAGGAGATCGCGCCCAAACTATCCGCCCACAGCGACAACATCTCCCTGAATGAAAAACTGTTTGCCCGGGTCAAGGCCCTGCACGATCAGGGGGACGAATTGGGCCTGGATGCCGAACAGGCCTACATGCTGGAACACACCCATAAGGATTTCGTGCGCAGCGGCGCTTTACTGAATGATGAGCAGAAAACGCGCATGCGCGAAATCAACCAGCGGCTTTCGCTGCTGGGGCTGCAATTCAATGAAAACCTGCTGAAGGAAACCAACAGTTCCCATATCGTTATCGAAGATGAGGCGGACCTGGCCGGGTTGCCTGAAAGTGTGGTTACCATGGGCAAAGAGGCGGCCGAAGAATACGAGATGCCCGGCAAATGGGTTTATACCACTCAAAGGGCCAGCATGTACCCGTTCCTGCAATACTCCAAAAACCGCCCCCTGCGGGAAAAGCTCTATCGCGCCTACTTCATGCGCGGAGACCGCGACAATGATCACGACAACAAGGCCGTGCTCAAAGAGATCATGCAACTGCGCATCGAGCGCACCGGGATGCTGGGTTATGAAACCCCCGCCCACTTCTACCTGGAAAACCGCATGGCCGGAACTCCCCAGCGGGTGGACGAATTCCTGATGCAGCTGTGGAAACCCGCGCTTAAACGCGCCAAGGCGGAGGCCGCCGAGATGCAGGCCATCATCGACCGCGAAGGCGGTGATTTCAAACTCCAGTCCTGGGACTGGTGGTATTACGCGGAAAAGCTGCGCCGGGAAAAATTCGAGCTGGATGATGCCGAGTTGCGCCCCTACTTTGAATTGGAAAACGTAAAAAAGGGAATCTTCCATTTGTGCAACCAGTTGTACGGCCTGACCTTCGAACCCCGCACGGACATCCAGGTCTACAACAAAGAGGTACAGGTGTACGAGGTAAAGGAAGCTGACGGCAGCCACCTGGGAATCGTCTACTTCGACTTCCATCCCCGCGCATCCAAGCGCGGCGGCGCCTGGAGCGGCGGTTTCCGCGACGGCTGGACCCGCGACGGTAAAAAGATCTCGCCGCTCTCCACGGTTACCGGCAATTTCACCCGCCCCGCCGGCGAGACTCCTTCCCTGCTGAGTATTGACGAAGTCACGACTTTTTTCCACGAATTCGGCCACGCCCTGAACACCCTGTTCTCGGACGGACGTTACCAGACCCGCCATATCCCCCGCGACGCCGTTGAACTCCCCTCGCAGATCATGGAAAACTGGGCGCTGGAACCGGAACTGCTGGCGGTTTACGCCCGACACTACAAGACCGGAGAGGTCATCCCGGACGAACTGGTGGAAAAGATCCGCAAAAGCAGCCTCTTCAACCAGGGGTTCGAGACCGTGGAATACCTGGCGGCCGCCATCCTGGACCAGAAATGGCACGGCCTGACAAGTGTTGAAGACATCGAGGTCAACGCCTTTGAAAAAAAGGTCCTGGATGAGATCGGTTTGATTCCCGAGATCCAGCCGCGTTACCGCTCCACCTACTTCTCCCACATCATCTCAGGCTACTCCGCCGGCTACTATTCCTACATCTGGTCGGGAGTCCTGGACGCCGACGCGTTCGCCGCTTTCAAGGAAACCAGCCTCTTCAACCAGGAACTGGCACAGAAATTCCGCCTCTACATGCTGGAGAAACTGGGGCGTGAAGACGCCATGGAATTGTACAAGAGATTCCGCGGCCGCGAACCCAAAACCGAGTACCTGCTGGAGCGCCGCGGCCTGCTGTAAGATTGATTCGTAGCGACTGTCTTAAAATTCAACCATTTTTTTAATTTTGATTCAGGTGGATTCGCATCATGGCATTGAGTCGGACGAGCAGTTTACGCATTAAAGCGGTGCTGGCGACTTTCTTAGGTTTTCCTTTTTCAATCATTCGATCGTATAGTTTTTTGAAGTCAGTGTCGTACTTGCGCGCGACCCAGGAGGGCATGTAAAGTGCTTGACGTGCATGTTCACGTCCTCCTTGGATGAATCGTTTCCCT
>DSBM01000002.1 GCA_011049425.1 Candidatus Aminicenantes bacterium | reverse complement strand
TCATTTTAGTCCGCCGAAGACCGCATGGGTCTGAACCGAAGTGGTGAGCGATGACCTGTGCCCTCTGGGTATTTGTGCCCGAAAGGGTACTCTCGCAGCCTTATCATTTTTTCAAATATGTATAACCCCCAAACCCACACAAAATGGAAGAGAACCAAAAAAAGAACGGCTGTTGCCTAAAATCCAGTTTCAGGGGGTTGGTTTTTCCGATTCGGCGGCCGGATCCTTGTACATGTACTTGATTACCTGTTTAAACAGGATAAAATTTTCCCCATCCGGCTGTTTCAGTTTGATGCACTTTTCATCGTACCATTCGATGCGTCCACGGAAAGTCTCGTTGCTGGTGAGTTCCACTACCATGGGAGTCTGGTTGTTCATCTGCTTGATATAGTAGTAGTTTTCCGCGTTGGTTTTATAGGGTGGAGGCGGTTTCTTTTTCTGATCCCGTCTGGCATCCCGCTTGATTTCCTTGAGGTTGGGCTTGATCAACTTGCGGGTCATTGTTTTCTCACTTCGACCCCTTCACGGGCATGGCGCCCGCCGGTTGTCGGGATTTTGTCTAATAAGTAACGGAAATCGGCCTGGATGTCAAATCCTAGCCCCGGGTTTTTTTTCGCTTGCGTAATCCCCACCCCGGAATGTTGCGCTGGCGCTGCCTGGCTATGGCCAGAGAATCCTCGGGTACATCCTCAGTAATGGTAGACCCGGCCCCGACATAACTGTTTCGCCCCAAACGAACCGGGGCGACCAACTCCGTTCCCGAACCCACAAACACGCCATCTTCTATTTCCGTGGCGTGCTTGCGGGATCCATCGTAATTGCAGGTAATGGTGCCCGCACCCACATTGACATCGCGCCCCACCCGGGCATCTCCAAGATACGCGAGATGCGAGGCCTTGGAGCCCTCTCCGATTACACTCTTCTTGATTTCGACAAAATTGCCTACCCGAGTTGACGACCCCACTTGGGTTTGCATGCGCAAATGAGCAAAAGGGCCGACCCGAGCGCCCTGCCCAACATGGGAATCTCGAATCACACAACCGGGCAGCAATTGACAATCATCTCCGATATCTGCGTTCTCCAGCCAGCAGGTGGACATCACCCACACATTCCTACCCACGCGGCTGTTTCCGCGAAAAACATTCCCGGGACCAATCACACTTCCGCTCCCGACAGGGATGAGCCCCTCCATGTAAAAATTACGGCGATCTTCCACTACGACCCCACGGCTATGGAGCCACTCCAATTGCAAGGCCACAACCCGCTCCTCTACCTGTTGGGGGGAACGCCGGGCATCACAGAATTTCAACTCAAATGGAGGCTCCACGACATCACCGCAGCTCAAATCTCCGGGCCGCCAGGTACTGCGCGGCAGGATCCGCAGGGCGCCGTTTTTCAGACACAAGCCCTGATCCGCTACAGTCAGTTTTTTCAGCCATGCAGAGAATTCACCTGCTTCTACGTCGGGGCGAGGCAGTGAAAATGGACTGCAGACCACAACCGATGTGACGGACTCGGGAACGGATTCAGGCGAATAGAAAGGGATCCCCGGTAAACAGAACGGAATCCAGAAATCCAGTAACCGCCCCCGGAATTTGAATCTATCAGAATGTGACCCCGCTGATGGATCGACAACAGCAACCATCATGAGACCAGGTCAATAAACTCGCGTTTTTCCAAAAGGCTTTCAAAGTCCGGCTCATTGAAAGCGATTACTTTGTAGTGTTCATCTTTTTCGATACAGCTTTTCAAATGCTCAAATGTGGAAACAAGGTCGCCCTTGCGTTTGTACGCGATCGCCATCAGGAAGTCCACATAGGGCTTTTTCTCCGCATTCCGGGCAAGTCCCGTTAACAGTTCGAGCGCCCGATCGATTTGGCCGGCATTTAATTGATATACACCCTCGTTGAGTACATCCTCCGCTGTTTTCAATTCAATCTTCTGGGGATTCAGTTGGGCATCAACCATGCGCAGATACACATTTGATCTTCCTGAAATCTCTAAAACGCTGTAGTGTTCACTGTTCCGGAATGACTCGATGATATCCATGAACTGCTGCCGAGCCGCGGCGAAATCCTTGCGTGTAAATGCCGCCACTGCCTCCGAAAAACGTTGGGTGATGGCTTTCAATTCCTTTTCTTCACTAAGCTTGGCCACAGTCTACCTCCAGGCGGAAATATCCCCCGGCCAATAGAATCGATGGGGGACATGACGGGATTTTTCCCGTATTGATATCAGAGAAAGGACAAAGAAACCGACTCTGTCGGACTGCAGGACCACCAGATGTCTACCGAGCGCTCTGATAGCGTTCGGGAATTACGCCGAGAACTTCAATACCTGCGCCTTTTGCAATATCGATAACTTTCAAGACGCTCTCATAACGAACGGTTTCGTCGGCACGGATAAAGATAGTTTTTGTGGTACGAGTCTGATAGATGGTCCGCAACTCGCTTTCCAGCAGATCCAAAGAAACCGGCCGGTTGTTGATGTCCACCGACTGGTCCGCCTCCAGCGTCAACACAATGCTTTTGGCCGCGGACGGCGGCTCACCCTCAGCCCCCCCCCCCGAAGTCTCCGGAAGGTTGATGTCGATGCCTTTCTGGGCAACCGGGGTAATGACCATGAAAATGATCAGCAATACCAGCAGAATATCGCAAAGCGGGACAACATTCGGTTCCGATTTTGTTCCTGTTCCAACTTCAGCACCCATATGTCCTCCTCTTCAAGTGGAAATTTAGCAAATCGAACCGGAGATGTCAAGGGAAAAAAATCCAGGGAAAAAATCCAGACTTTAGCAAACGCCGTTTTGCCATGGCCGAAAACACCCATGCAGATAAAATTAAGCACTGGAAGGAAAAATTGAACCCGTGTTGACATCCACCGCCTCCGGGTCTACAATCAATTCTGAATGAACCCAAAAAGGAGGCGACATGGCACTGCATATCGTTGACACCTGCATCAGTTGTGGAGCCTGTGAATCTGTATGCCCGGTGGGCGCCATTTCACAGGGTGACGAGTTCTATGTAATCGACCCCGAAGTTTGCGTGGAATGTGAAGGACATTTCGACGAACCCCAGTGCGCGGCCGTTTGTCCTACGGATTCCTGCGTCAAGTAACCCACCAGAGAGGAAATCGCTATGGCTGAAGGGGCCCCTGCGGAATCAAGCCCCCACTCCGTGGATGCAAGATTCGCCCTTGCCGTGGCCAGTGGCAAAGGCGGTGTGGGTAAATCAACGGTTACGGTGAACCTGGCATTGGCATTGGCACGCCGGGGACTGAAAGTGGGACTGCTGGACGCGGATATTTACGGTCCCAACGTCCCCTTGATGATGGGGATCAACCAGTCGTCCGCCCAGGTCCGGGACGGAAGGATCCAGCCGGTAATCGCATACGGAATTCAGGTCATGTCCGTGGGATTTATCGCCCCCGCGGGGAAAGCCTTGATCTGGAGGGGTCCCCTGGCCAACAAGTTGATTGAGCAGTTCCTCACTGAAGTGGATTGGGGGAAACTGGATGCCTTCCTCATAGATCTTCCGCCGGGTACCGGGGATGTGCCCCTGTCCATTATCCAGAAAGCAGACTTGACCGCCGGAGTGATCGTCACCACCCCCCAGGAAGCATCCATTGCGGATGTGCGCAAGATGATCGACATGTTCCATACAACGGACATCCGTGTGCTTGGAATCGTAGAGAACATGAAGTTCATTGCGTGTCCGCACTGCCATCGCACCATTGATCTCTACCCGGGCGCCAGTGGTGCCGAAAGCCTTGAAGTAAAAGTTTTGACGAAACTGCCCTACATTCCCGAATTGTCTCAACGGGATACCAAAGGTCAGCCCTTCCTGCTGACCCACCCCGAAGCGGACATCTCAAAGCGTTTTACCGATTTGGCTGAGATTGTTTACAGCGAGCTCAACTGAATTCAGCGGTCGCGCGTTTAAACAACCGATCTTCATATCTAGTTGTCCTTTATTTCGGACAATTGGAATCTAATTGAGTGGAAATAGACTTGCTAATACATGGCAGGAGGCGAACATGAAACATGCAGTTATATCCATCAGCCTGGTTCTGGCAATGGCTGTTTTCCTGCCGGCCCAGAATCGCGGTGAAGATGAAACCTTTCGCGCCAAGTATTATGAAAACGCCAAGGTCGTCCGCGTCAAGTACGTTGACGGCGAAGCGTTTGTGGATCGCAGTTACGATGAAGGCCAGGAAGAAGTCACAATAAATCTGCCCCTGTTCGAAAAAGACATGGTGGAAACCACAGACGGACGGATGGAAATCTACCTGGGTCGCCTCAACTATTTGCGCCTGGATTACGACACCCGGATCGACCTGGAGAAACTGCCGGCACTGCGCCACACGTCTCTAACCATGAACATCCGCCGCGGCGGTGTTTACATGGATGTCAACAGCCTTGAATACGAAAGAGACATGGAGATCCAGACTCCGGACTGCGGGGTTTTCCTTTTGGGACGGGGGGTCCTGCGCATCAATGTCATCCCCGGTGAAGGCACGGAAGTGGTCGTACAGGAAGGCTTGGTGGAAGTAGCCGGGTCAAGTTACAACCGCGACCTGCGCAGCGGGCAGAAAGTCGTTTTCCTCAATGGAGACGTACGGGAAAGTCCGTTCTACTTCCGCACCGCTTTGAACGATGACTTCGACCAGTGGCACCGCCGGCGGGACCAGCAGCTGGGCGTTGCACGTTACGGCACCTCGCGTTACCTGGATGAAGGTTATTCTGATTACGAGTACGAACTCAGCCGGCATGGCCGTTGGTCGTTCAACACAACCTACAATCGCCATATCTGGATACCCCACCACTTGATGAGCGGATGGCGTCCCTATTACCATGGGCGCTGGGTTTGGAACCCATATTACGGCTATGTATGGACCTCTTACGACCCCTGGGGCTGGTTCACCCACCATTACGGCCGCTGGCACTGGGATGGGGGCATGGGCTGGCACTGGATTCCCGGATATCGCTGGTCACCGGCATGGGTAGCCTGGTATTGGGGAGACAGTTACTACGGCTGGACGCCCCTGAGTTATTGGAACCGCCCGGTATTTGTATATAACAACCGCTGGCATCGGGATTATCATTACTGGAAAGGACTGCCGCGCAATTCGCTCTCCACCGTCATCATCCGTAAAGACCGCCTGTTGGCTTCCCATATTCACCAGCACGCAACCAATCGCCCGGGCACCCGGGCTGTCATCAAGCACACCATCCCCTTTCGGGGCAGTGCTCCGAATGTGCGCCCGCAAACAGAAACCGTCAGGGTGATCAACGCCAAGGGCCGCGATGTTCTGGTTAAACGTGGAGCCTTGGCATCTCCCGCCCGCTATCAGACCCAGAAAGAAGGCTTAATGACCCGTAAGGTGACTCCGCAGCGCGTCCAGGTAGCGAACCGCTACACCAAGGGCAATGAAACCAGGGAGCCGGTTATCCGCAACTACGGGCGAGACACCTCAAATCAGCGCATTGTCAGACGCAGAACCACTTCAGACGAACGCACGACCACGACCCATCGCTATCGCGGAAGCAGTGATCCCAAGACGTCAACAAGCCGCACGACGGTTCAGAAAAAGACGACCACGACAGCCACCGGCAAACGTTCAACCACTGTCCGCAAGCGCACATCATCATCCAAGACCAGCGAAAGCAAGGACACAAAGAAAGCCAAACGCAAAGAAGACAGCCCTGCCTATAGCCCGACGGCGCATTCCCATGCGCCGTCGGGGACCTCCACATCCCGCTATTCCAGTTCATCCCGCCACACAACCGCAGTACGGCAACCGTTGGCGCCAATCCCCCAACGCTACCAGCCAAGAACAAATAGAAATGCGCCAACCCGAAGCTACACGTCCCCTCGTTCATCGCTGTCGGTATCCGGATACGTCCGATCCGTTCCTGAAAGGTATTCCCGCTCCCCTGCAAATGTATATTCTTCCCGCAGTCGATCAAGCGCAACCAATGAACCGCGCGTTTATTCCGCGCCCCCGTCAAGGACAGTCACCGGCCGTCGGAACTCATCCTCCTACTCCACCCGCAGTTACCGTTCATCAAGCTCGGGCCATTCCTATTCCGGCTCGCGTTCCTCCCACAGCCGTTCCAGTTCCCGCAGTTCCAGTTCCGCCAAGGCCCGGCGCCGTTGATCCCGGTCAGAAACGGTAGGTAACGCCCCCTTGCAGGCTGAAATAACGCGGGTAGTTCGGTTTCAGGGGCGTGTGAACCATGATCTGGAACCGGGCTCCCCAATGACGAAGTTCACGAAAAGAAGCGGCCATACCCATGCGCAGATTCCAGAAGGATCCCCCTTCTTCCACAATCAACAGCATGTCTTTGGAATCAATGCGGTTTCGTCCCATGCCCAGCAGCAGATCGAAATTCCAGTTGTTGCTGAGGGAAAGAACCCGATAGGCGGTGTCCACGTATCCTGAAAGAATGTGAAAATACTCGCTACGGGTCACGCTTTCACCTTCCCGTCCGGCTTCAGTCGCGGTCTCCACAACCTCCTGGTGACCGTAAAGCACCCCGATTCCGGGGATCAGAAGCAACCGCGGTGCGATTGTCACTTGCAGGGATAGGTCAAGACCCACTCCGGTTCGATTGCGGTAATCCCGCTCCAGAATTCCATCTTCACTATGAAAAGTGGTTGAAAATGGCGTAAAGAAACGGCCGCTCTCCAGCGAATGGGATATGCCCAGGTTCAGGGTAAAGTCAATCGCGTGAGCGAAACCGGAAATGAACAGGAGCATGGCGATCAAAACGATTTTTTTCACTGTCCCTCCTCGGCAAACGGTGAACCGTTTACTTTAGCATACGGCTTCGGCCCGCCGATGGTTCCGTTTGTTGTTGATCCGCCGTTCCACAACCGTTTCGCCCACATGTGCGTTTCTTTTCTCCGTCACATGCACAGCCGGAACCGGGGCGGCTGCGGAAACGGGTCCACCTCAACACAAGCGCAAACGTTACCAGCGCCAGCAGGGCGGCCAGCATCGGCAGCCACCAATTAACCGCCGAGGCAATCAAGGTTGTCTGCTCCCGGAATCAACCAGTAATTCACGGAATACGGGTGTCATGAACTCCCTGTATTCCCGGCCGGAACGCTCAACCAGAAATACACATAGAGATCGCTCCAACGCCAGTTTCTTCGCCTTGACCGGCCCCATAACCAACAGCGCTGTCGCCCAGGCATCCGCAATCATACAGGTATCGGCCACAACGGTGACGGATGCCAGATTGTGCCTAACCGGGTGCCCGGTTCGTGGATCAATCGTATGGGAATAACGAATGCCGTCCACTTCGAAATAATTCTGGTAATCTCCGGATGTGGCCATGGAAAGATCCTTTAGCCGGACGACACGCCGCACCCCCCCCGCCTTTTCGGGCTCCATTACCCCGATTTGCCAGGGCCCGCCTCCGGGGCGCTCACCCCTGGCGCGTACTTCACCCCCGATCTCCACCAGGTAATCGGTGATTTTCCACTGATCCAGCATAGCCGCCAGGCGATCCACGCCATACCCCTTTGCCAATGAGGATAGATTGCATTCCAGTTCCGGAATTTTTTTGCGCAGCGCCGGGGGCTCCAGGCACACATCCAGGTAACGGCCGCCGCACCGCTCAAGATTGAATTGGATCTTTTCGATGGTTGGGATCCGCCGCTCTCCTCCGGGTCCAAACCCCCACAAACGAATCAATGGGCCGATGGTGATATCCAACGCCCCATACGAAAACCGGTGAATGTCCAGCGCGCGTTTTACCAGAACAGCCAGTTCCCGGGAAACCCCAAACCATTCCGTGGAAAGAAAACAATTGAAACGGGAAATTTCCGAAGACGGACGAAAAACGGACATGCGCTGATTTACCGCATCCAACTCTTCGTCAATTGCTTTGCGGATGAGAGCCCGCCGGTTGACAAAACCGCCTTCTTCCCATTGGGCGGGTGCGCTGAACTTGGCCATCCAGGTCGTGCCCATGGTCATGCCCGACAGCACGCAGGGGCTGATGTTGGAACCGGTGCATCCGGTAAAGCCCGGAACCACAAGCAACAACAGCAAAGGCAAACAGAGACAAAAAACCGATGCGGCGAAAGAGGGCTTAGTTTCCAAAGTCATCGTAAAGGATATTCTCCGGCTCCACTCCCAGGCTGTTTAACATCTGCAGTACCGCATTGAGCATCAGGGGAGGACCACATATATAATACTCGCAATCCTCGGGTGCGGGATGATCTTTCAGATACCGGTCGTAAACAACCTGATGGATAAAACCCACCGGCCCCTGCCAGTCATCTTCAGGCAGGGGGTCTGAGAGCGCCATGGTCCAGTCGAAATTGTCATATTCCTCGGCCAGGCGATCAAATTCCTCGGTGTAAAACATTTCCCGCAGGCTGCGCGCCCCATACCAGAACGAAATGCGCCGCTGCGTGCGCAGTCGCTTCAGTTGATCCAGGATATGGGAGCGCATGGGAGCCATGCCCGCACCACCGCCGATAAAAACCATTTCGTTGTCTGTATCCCGGGCAAAGAACTCTCCATATGGACCCGATATCGTTACCCTGTCTTTCGACTTCAGGTTGAAAATCCAGGAAGACATGGCTCCCGGAGGCAGACCCGTTTTCCCCGACGGGGGCAGGGCGATGCGCACATTCAACATGATGATGCCCTTTTCTTCCGGATAGTTGGCCATGGAGTATGCCCGGGTTACGGGCTCGGCGACCTTTGAAGAAAGGCGAAACAGGTCCAGGCGTTCCCAGTCTTGCCGATACTCATCGTCAATTTGAAAATCCGCAAAACTCAAGCGATGGGGCGGGGCCTCGACCTGAATGTACCCGCCGGCACGGAAATTCACGTTTTCGCCTGCAGGCAGTTCGAGCACCAACTCCTTGATAAACGTGGCCACACAACGATTGAAACGCACACGGCATTGCCAGCGTTGTACGCTGAAGATCTCCGGCGGCACCTCGATTTCCATGTTGTCTTTCACCGGAACCTGACAGGAAAGGCGGAATTGTTCGCGGACTTCCCTGCGACTGAGCAGAGACCGTTCCGTGGGCAGGACATCTCCTCCACCGGAAGTGATTTTCAGTTTGCAAGTGCCGCAAGTCCCGCTTCCGCCACATGCGGAAGGTAGGTATATTTCTTTTTCGGTCAGAGCGTTCAGGAGTTTACCACCCACCGGCACCACCAGGCTGCGGTCGGGGTTCTGGTTGACGATTACGGTCACATTGCCGGTGGCCACCAGTTTGGACCGCGCCAACAGGATGAATGCGACCAATATCAGGACAATGAGGATGAACATGGCCACCCCCAAAGCGATCAACTCCAATCCGTTCATGCCTTACCCCATTCATCTGGCCGCGAAACAGCACGGCGATCTACAATTGGATACCCGAGAAAAGCATAAAAATGATGGCCATCAAGCCGGCGGTGATAAAAGTGATTCCCAAACCACGCAGCCCCGCCGGCACACGGCTGTATTTCATTTTTTCCCTGAGGCCGGCAAGCATTACGATGGCCAGGGCCCAGCCGACCCCGGAGCCTAGACCGAAAACCACACTTTCGGCAAACGTGTAATCCCTTTCCACCATAAACAGCGATCCCCCGAGAATGGCGCAGTTGACCGTAATCAAGGGCAGAAAAATACCCAAGGCATTGTACAAGCGGGGAAAAAACTTATCCAGGGCCATTTCCAGAATCTGTACCATGGCTGCGATTACCCCGATATACGTGATCAGGCCCAGAAAACTCAGGTCCGCCCCCCCAAGGCCGGCCCATGCAAGGGCGCCTTCCCGCAACACGTGGTTGTGGATCAGGTTGTTGACCGGCACCGTGATGGATTGCACCACGACCACGGCCACCCCAAGGCCGGCAGCGGTGTCCACCCGCCGGGATACGGCCAGAAAGGTGCACATACCCAGAAACAGGGACAGGGCGATATTGTCAATGAAAATCGACTTCACAAACAGGCTGATATAGTGTTCCAGCATGTCAGGCCTCTTCCGCCAGGTCTTTGTGAATGGTGCGGATGATCCAGATCAACCCCCCGATCAGAAAAAAAGCGCTGGCCGGCAGCAACAGCACACCGTTGGCCGTGTACCATCCTCCCTCTGTGTCGAGGGGGATAATGGATACACCCAGTAGCTTGCCCTGCCCGAACAGCTCTCTTACCACCGCCACCGCGATCAAAATCACGCTGTATCCCAGGCCGTTTCCAAAACCATCCAGCAGACTCGGCCAGGGAGGGTTCTGCAACGCAAAAGCCTCGGCACGCCCCATGATAATGCAATTCGTAATAATCAGCCCCACGTACACGGACAACTGCTTGCTGACATCAAAGAAGTAGGCCCGGATCAACTGGTCTGCAATGATCACCAAAGAAGCGATAATCGTCATCTCCACGATGATGCGTACACTGGACGGAATATGGTTGCGAATCATGCTGATGGAGACGTTGGAAAAAGTAGTCACGAAAATCACCGCCAGACACATGATCAGGGTGGTGTCCAGGCGGGATGTGACCGCCAGGGCGGAGCAGATCCCCAGCACCTGGATGGCGATCGGGTTGTTGCGGATCACCGGCTCGAGCAATGTCTTTTTAAAGAGCCTCATTCAAGCCCTCCTGTGCGGCACGGTCCAAAAACGGGCCGTACCCATTCTCGCCCAGCCAGAAGCGGACAAGCCCTTGAACTCCCTGGGTGGTCTTGGTGGCCCCGGATATGCCGTCCACACGATATGGCGCGAGCGGATCCCCGGGCTCCACACGGCCACGCAACACTTCAATCATTACTTGGCCATCCGCGGCAAAAGCAAGCTTTCCCTGCCATTTCTCCTGCCAGCGGGGATTGTCGATTTCGCCGCCCAGGCCTGGTGTTTCTCCATGATCGTAGAAAGTGAATCCCCGGATGGTTCGCAGGTCGGAATCGAGAGCCAGGAAACCGAACATGGTCGACCATAGGCCTTTGCCCGCCACGGGCAGGATTACCTTTAAAACTTTTCCGGCGGCATCCCTGACCAAATAAATTGGCATGAATTCGGGAATCCGCCGTAACCCCGCCAAATCGTCTTCCGACCCGAGTGAGCGGCCCGTTTCTGCTCCTGTCGCCAGGCGGCGGAAGTCAAAGGTTTCCGGTGTCACTCCGCGGGGAACGCTCTTTTCCGGCATGGGAGCCCCGTCGACAAGACGGATGAACTCCGCCTCAATACGGCGGTTGTACATTTCCGCCACATCCACGCCGCCATTGAGCAGGCCTCCGGCATCAAGGATATTGCGCAACTTTTCCATGCGCTGATTCACTTCCTGGCGGGGTTTCAGCCCCACCGCGGCCACGGAAACCAGTACCGCGCATACTGAACACACGGCAAGGGTAACCAGGAGGATCCTGCTCTTGCTATCTGAGGCCATAACGGATCATCCTCCTCTTGATGTTGGCGTTGATCACCAAGCGGTCGAGCACCGGTGCTGTAATGTTGGCAAACAGAATCGCCAGCATGATGCCCTCCGGGAAAGCGGGGTTCACCACGCGGATCAAAATCACCATGACACCAATCAACAGGCCGTAAGCCACCCTTCCGCAATTTGTCATGGCCGCGGTTACGGGGTCCGTGGCCATGAACACGGTGCCGAACATCAACCCGCCGAGTACGAGGTGCCAGTGAGGGGGCAAGGCAAACATGGGATTTGTGGCACTGCCCAACAGGTTGAAAAACAAAGCCGTACCTACGACCCCCGCCAGTACGGAGACGATGATGCGCCAGGAGCCCACCCCGGTCACGACAAGCACCAGTGCGCCCAGCATGCATGCCACCACCGAAGTTTCCCCCATGGACCCGGGAATAAAACCAAGGAATGCATTCTTCCAGGTCACAGAGAGAGAAAGCACGGGATCGGCCAGCTGCGCCAGGGGAGTGGCGCGGCTGAATCCATCCACGGCGATCCAGGCGCCGGCACTGGAAAACTGCAAAGGATATGCAAAGAAAAGAAACATGCGTGCCGCCAGGGCGGGGTTGATAATGTTCATGCCCACGCCCCCAAACACCTCTTTTCCAATCACGACACCGAAAGAAATCCCGACGGCGGCCATCCACAGGGGAAGCGTGGGCGGGAGGATCAGGGGAAAGAGCAATCCTGTTACCAGGAAGCCTTCGCTGACCTCATGACCGCGGACAACGGCGAACGCCACTTCCCAGGCGCCCCCGACCACCATGGTAACGAAATAGAGCGGAATGAAATACATCATGCCGTGGACGGCACAGTCGAGGACGGAATCCGGTGAAAACCCCAGGCCCAGCCATTGCATCAGGCCCGCACGCCACCCCGGCAACGGCATGGCGTCCGCGCCGGCAATGGCCAGGTTGGCCTGCAGTCCGGTGTTGTACAAGGCCATCAGCACGGCGGGAATCAAGGCGATAACAACCGTGACCATCATGCGCTTCAGATCCATGGCATCGCGGATATGGGGCGCCGAACGGGTTACCTTGCCGGGAGAATAGAGAAAAGTGTCAACGGCCTCATACAGGGGAAACCAACGGCGCCAGCGGCCATTCTCGCCGAACCAATTTTTCCCAAAATGATCGAGCATTCTTCGCAGCACTTGCCTATCCTTCCTTCCTGATGGTTTCCAGGTTCCGCCGCAACGCTTCCGCATAATCCAGTTTGGAGGCGGAGACAAATGAAAACAGGGCCACATCCTCTTCAGCCAGCTCCAACACACCCAATTTCTCCGCATCTTCAAGATCGTCCACCATCAACGCCCGCATCAATGGCGTCGACAGAATATCCAGGGGACAAACGGATTCCAGCACACCGGTGGGGATGATGGCCCGGCGTCCTCCGTGAATGTCCGTGTTGAGATCCAGGTCGCGGCGGGGCATGAAGTGTGAGGCCACAACGCCCTTTGCGGAAAAGAGCGAGAATCCCGGATAAAGCCACCCCAGAAAACGCCGGCGCCCTCCTTCCCGCAGTGCGGACACCTGCTGGTGATAACGTCCCAGGAACCGGCGACCGGAAGTGACAGTGAACCCGGTCAACACGGAGCCGGATATCAGCCGTATGTCTCCACTGATCACTTCACCCCGGGTCAACTCGGGCAAAGAGGCCCCCAGGCGGGTTCGCAACAGGCGGGGTTGACGAACGGCGGGACCGGCCAAGGACAGAATCCTTTCAACCGGCAAACAACCGCTACGAAAAAACTCGCCAATCGCCAACACATCCTGGAAACCCACGTGCCACACCCGGCGCCCGCGGCAAACCGGAGAGAGGAAATGGATATGGGTGCCGACGTTTCCCGCTGGATGCGGGCCTTGGAAGACCACCTCCCGTACATCCCCGGAAAGATCTGTAAGGGGCAGCTCCGTGCCCGGGTCCCGGCAAAGGAAAACCGGCACACCAGCCAGGCGGCTCAACAGCCGCATTCCCGAACGGAAATCCTCTTCACGCCCGGCCAACATGGCCGATATTCGAGGTGCATGAGGTTGTGTGTCCATGGCCGTTACAAAGAGTGCCTGGGGAGGAACATCGGGATCGGCGACCATTTCAAAAGGGCGCATGCGGATGACCGGCCACAAACCGGAGCTCAGCAAAGCACTGCGGATAGCGTCCGGATCTGGTTTACCATTACCGGGAACCTTGAACTCAACCACATCATCGCCATCAACTTCGACGGCGATTCCCTCCAATACCCGGCGAGCGCCGCGATGAATGGATACAACCCTCCCGCCGGCCGGAGAAACAAAGTGGATTGCAGGGTGAACCTTGTCGGTGAGCAACGGTTCGCCACGCTTGACGCGGTCACCCTCTTTCACCCGCAGACGGGGTTTCAGGCCCGGATAATCCAGAGCGGATATCCCCACTTGAGTGACGTCGGCAGCGGGATAAACGATTTGATCCGGCGCCCCTTTTAAAGGAACGGTCAAGCCCTTGCGTGTCCTGATTGTCTTCATTTTCCACCTGACCCATTCACTTGGTCGGTGCCTTTAGAAAACGCGGAAAAGAGATATTACCACACCCGATGAAAGCGCTCAACCACGAATCCGAATAGAGAGGGGAAAACCAACACCGGTGAGTGCTTATCGGTCCAAAGGGCTGCCGGCGAGCGGGTCAGTCCCAGAGACGACCCAGTTTGTCAAACTCTTCGTTGGTGTATTTGCGGAACAGAATCTCCCACTCACGCGAACCTTCGGGAACGCTGCGTTTCTGGGAGTTTACCCGCATGCGGGCTCGATCTTCAATCTCTTGAAAAAAATGAAGCTCGTCCATGATGAGGTTAAAAACCTTGAAACGGATACCGGTCACATCCTCGCGATAGTCCAGTTCCTCGTTGTTTTCTATGTATTCAACGATCAGGCGGGTAAGGTGGTTGACCTTGTTGCGGGAAAGTTTCAGGGTCATAGGATGATGTTCTCCTTTTCCGCCAATTTGGACTTGACCATTTTGAACATCTCGTAGTAATCAATATTTGAATTGCGGATATCGTTTAATTTTTCCTTTAAAATCTCTTTAACCTGCTCATCCAGGTGATCCTCCTTTTCCAGTTCGCGACTGATCAATTCCTGGATTTCCGCAACCATTTTGTCGCGATCTTCCGTTAAAATGGTTTGATCG
Source organism: Candidatus Aminicenantes bacterium (assembly GCA_011049425.1). NCBI lineage: Bacteria > Candidatus Aminicenantota > Candidatus Aminicenantota bacterium. Next base: position 5,580 of record DSBM01000002.1, on the reverse strand, counting down.
CGCAGTAAGCCCTTAACCAATGCAAAGGCCATGTGCTCGATCTGGTGCCGGTTCAGTCGCATTGGTACTATAATAACAAAAATTGTCAAGTAAATCAACTGCGCCGGGATCAGCGGATTGCGGCAGCGACCGGTTTCTCAGAGTTTGAACCAATGGGAAAAATCTCCGTATCCTTTGGAAACGTATTCACCGCTGCGGACAATCAATCCATAAGCCTGGGCCAGACTGCTTCTGCGTGCCCATATCTCTCCAGTGCGCCCAGAAGACGATCCACCTCCCAGGCTTCATTGTAAAATCCAAAAGAGATGCGAACCGCACCAGGCAATTCGCGGCGATCATTGCGGCGGATTTCTTCACTCAGGCGCTTTTCCGCTTCGCCATTAATTCCCAAAAGGCACTTTATGTAGGGATGAGCGCAGAAACATCCGTTGCGGACACCGATACCGTATTCATGAGCAAGTACGGCCGCCAACAGAGCATGAGGGATATCCTCCATGTTGAACGGCACCACTCCCAGCCGTTGATCCAGGTCAAACGGGTCGGGATTGCCGTAAATCTCAATTCCGAGCAACCGCCCCAACCCCTGCAGCAATCGAGTGGTCAGGGCATGTTCAATACGCTCAAGGCGAGGGAATCCGACCTCCTGAAAAAACCGGATGGCTTCGGCAAGGGCTACGGCTCCCACCACGTTGGGGCTTCCGGATTCGTCCCTGAAAGGGAGATCGTCCCAGGCAACATCCGTCAGCGACACGTAACGGGCCGTTCCGCCGCCGGGGTATTCGGGTGGGGTCTCATCGGGCATCAGGCTGCGCCGCGCCACCAGCACGCCGGTTCCGAAAGGGGCATACATCTTGTGCGCCGAATAGGTCAGGAAATCGATTTCATCGGCTGTCATGTCCACCGGCTTGTGAGGCACCAATTGTGCGCCGTCCACCATGAACCAGGCCCCGGCCGCATGGGCCATGGCGCCAACCTCGCGCAGCGGGGTTAGGTGACCGGTGACGTTGGAAGCCCCGCTGATGGCCACCAGCGCCAGATCATGCCGGTGTTCCCGGATCATCATTTCCAAACCCTCCAGGTCGATTCTACCGTCCGTGCAGAGAACCGGCGCATGGAGGACCCGCCCCTGATGGCGCCAGGGCAAATCGTTGGAATGGTGCTCCAAGAGAGAAACAATGATTGCCTTTTCCGGGGAAGGTCGCAGTCGGTAAGAGAGTTTGTTGATGGCTTCGGTGGCATTTTTCCCGAAGATCACCACATATTCCTCAGGGTCGATACCTACGAATTCACCGGCCAGGCTGCGGGAAATTTCATAAGCCTGCGAAGAAAGACGTGATTTGAATCCGGTTCCCCGATGAATGGAACTGTAGAAGTCCATGAACGCAGTAACGCGGTCCAACACCCGGCGCAAATCGGGAGTCGACGCAGCGTTATCAAAATTGACATAGGGGGCGGTTCCCCCGTGTAACAAAGGTAATTCGCGATCCACTCCCACGATAGCCCTGCGCAACTGGTTCATATCTAGCCTCCGGAAAAAATCCGTTTTATCCAATCCACACTGCTTGTGCAATCCAACCCGCATTCCTCACCACGATTCTCCCCGACTTCGCCCGGGGAAAACTTGACAAACAGCCCCAAATGGTATAAAAATAGATTTTTCTGACGAGGTCAAATGATGAAGCTCAACAAAATGAACCGGACGTTTGTACCAAAAAATGATATCAATGCCGGCAAATGGTGGTTGATCGACGCCGAGGGGCAGGTACTGGGTCGCCTGGCCACTGAAATCGCCCGCTTGCTTCAGGGGCGCCACAAACCGGAATACACTCCCTATTTCAATAACGGCGATTTCGTGGTGGTGGTCAACGCAGAGAAAATCCGCCTGACAGGCGCCAAAACGGAACAAAAAAGATATTATCGACATTCCGGATATCTGGGCGGCATCAAGGAGATCAGTTATCCCCGCATGCTGGCCGCCCATCCGGAAAGGATCATCTTTCACGCCGTCAGGGGCATGATGCCCAAAAACCGCATCAGCCGCCAGGCAATAAAGAAACTGAAGGTTTTTAAAGGCCCGGAACATCGCCACGCGGCACAGAGACCCGAAAGCATCAACATTCAAGGAGGAACACGTTGAGTATCGTTCAATATTACGGCACCGGCAGGCGCAAAACCAGTATCGCCAGGGTGTACTTGAGACCCGGAAAAGGTGAGTTCAAGCTGGCAGTCAACAAGCGTTCCCGCCTGTTTGAAGAGTACTTCCCGTTGAAAAACCACAAACTAACTATTTACAAACCCCTGACCGCCACCAATACCATGGAAAACTTCGATGTATTCCTCAGTGTATGCGGTGGTGGGGTTTCCGCTCAAGCAGATGCGATTCAGCTCGGCATCGCCCGGGCTTTGCTGGAGTTCAATTCCGAATTGCGCCCGCAACTGAAATCCGCCGGCATGCTCACCCGGGACCCCCGCGAAAAGGAACGCCGCAAATACGGTTTGCTGAAAGCCCGTAAGGCGTCCCAGTACCACAAGAGGTAGGAGATATTTTATGGTATCCATTAACATGCGTGAAATGCTGGAAGCAGGTGTTCACTTCGGCCACCAGGTGCGCCGTTGGAATCCCAAGATGAAGCCGTACATATACGGAAAAAAGAACGGCATCTACATCATCAACCTGCAGACCTCTATCGAGATGTTCAAGGATGCCCTGCAATTTGTCACTGACACGGTGGCTCGCGGCGGTCAGGCCATGATCGTGGGCACCAAAAAGCAGGCTCAATCAATCATTGAGGAACTCAGCGAGCAGACAGGACTACACTACGTCAATAAGCGCTGGCTCGGCGGTTTGCTGACCAATTTCCCCATGATCAAAAAGAGCATCGATAAGTTGATCGACCTGGACGAAATGAAACGGGACGGCCGCTGGGACGTCAAGAGCAAGAAAGAACAATCCCGTCTCGAAAAAGTGTACAAGAAACTGTACAAGAACCTCTGGGGCTTGCGCAACCTGCGCCAGCTTCCCAGTGTGGTCATCGTAGTCGACGCCATTTACGAAGACATCGCCATCAGTGAAGCCCGTAAACTGGGCATCCCCCTGGTGGCCATTGTAGATACCAACGCCAATCCCGAAGTCATCGACTATCCCATCCCCGGCAACGACGATGCCATCCGGTCAATCCGTCTCTTTGTATCCAAATTCGGCGAAGCTGTTCAAGAGGGAATGAATCTGTACGAGGAGGGGCAAATGACTCCGGTGAGTGAGGAGGCCGCATCGGAACATGAGGCTCTGGATTCAGATGGAGCCCCGGAGACCGGCACCCGGGTTTCCGAAACGGAAGCGTCGGACACAGAGACCCCGGAACCCATCGAAAAGGAGAAATGAGCATGGCTGTGGATATGGAACTGGTTAAAAAACTCAGAGCGGAAACCGGAGTGGGAATTCTCGAATGCCGCAAGGCCGTCACGGAATCCGACAACAACTACCAGAAAGCGGAAGAGATCCTGCGCAAACGCGGTTTTGAAAAAGCCAAAGCCAAATCCTCCAGAGCCACCACCCAGGGCGTTGTCGGCGCTTACATACACACGAACGCCAAGATCGGTGTGCTGGTCGAGGTGGGCTGTGAAACGGATTTTGTGGCCAAGAACGAAGATTTTCAGGTCATGGTAAAAGATATCGCCATGCAGATCGCCGCTATGTCTCCACAATACGTAGATGCGGATGAGATCCCGGAAGAAGTTCTGGAAAAAGAGAAAGAGATCTATCGCGAACAGATGAAAAAGCAGGGCAAACCCGAAAATGTCGTAAAAAAGATCATTGAGGGCAAAATAAAAAAATTCCAGGCCGATGTCTGCCTGCTGGACCAGAAATTTTTCAAGGATGATACCAAGACCATCCGGGACCTGATCACGGAACACATTCACAAAATCGGAGAGAACATCATCGTTAAGCGCTTTGTGCGCTATCAGGTTGGTGATTGAGAGGGGCAAATGGACGATCTTCCCCATTTTCGGCGCATCGTACTGAAACTCAGCGGTGAAGCACTGAAAGGGGATCAATCTTTCGGTATTTCCACTCCGGTCCTGCAGGGGATTGCCGCCCAGATAGAGGAGTTGCATAAACTGGGGATCGAAATCGCCCTGGTAACAGGCGGGGGGAATTTTTTTCGTGGTATCGCCGCTGATGAGTTGGGCATGGGTCGGGCTTCAGCAGACTACATGGGCATGCTGGCCACCGTAATCAACGGCATCGCCATTCAGGACACCCTGGAAAAATCGGGCATGAAAACCCGCCTGATCTCGGCTCTGGAAATCAAGGAAGTGGCTGAACCCTTTATCCGCAGAAGGGCCACCCGCCATTTGGAAAAGGGCCGGGTGGTCATCTTTACCGCAGGCACGGGCAGCCCGTTCTTTTCAACCGACACCGCCGCCGCACTGCGCGCCATCGAGATCCAGGCGGATATTCTTTTAAAAGCCACCATGGTCGACGGCGTCTTTTCCGCTGACCCCCGCAAAGTACCGGACGCTCGAAAATTCACCACCATCTCTTACGCAGAGATTCTGTCCAGGGATTTGCGGGTAATGGATGCCACTGCCGTGGCGTTATGCCGGGAAAACCAACTAAAAATCAAGATATTCGATATCAACAAGACCGGTAGCATCATTGAAGCCGTCCATTCCGATCGCATCGGAACATTGATCCAGTAATTCGGGAGGATTTTCAATGCTCAAGGAAGCACTCTCAGAAGCCAAACAGGAAGTTTTGGAAATCGAAAAGGATTTCAAAAAGGAACTGTCCAAGTTCCGCACAGGGCGTGCGTCATTATCCGTCCTGGATGGCGTGATGGTTTCCTACTACGGTACGCCCACTCCGGTCAACCAGTTGGCCACTTTGTCGGTGCCTGATGCCGGCTTGATCGTTATTCAGCCCTGGGATCAAAAATCCACTCCAGAGGTAGAAAAGGCCATCCGTGGCGCGAATCTGGGGCTTAATCCCATTTCCGACGGCAAGTTGATCCGATTGCCGATCCCGCCACTCGACCAGGAGCGCCGCCTGGAACTGATCCGCAAGCTCAAGATGTACACGGAGGAGCGCAAGACCGCCATCCGCAGTGTACGGCGGGAATACCGGGATCTGGCCAAAGGCCTGCAGGAAAGCAAGGAAATTTCTGAAGATGAGGAAAAACGTTTTTATGACAATCTGCAACAGGTAATCGATCAAGGCGTGGCTTCACTGGAAAGCCTGATGAAGGAAAAAGAAGCCTTTATTCTCGAAGAATAAGCTTCCCTTCAAAACCCCCGTCTGTCTAAACAAAGTTGAAGAGTTGGAAAGTTGAATAGTTTTCGACTTTTGGTTCTCTTCCATTTTGTGTGGGTTTGGGGGTTATACTTATTTGAAAAAATGATAAGGCTGAATGAGAGTACCCTTTCGGGCACAAATACCCAGAGGGCACAGGTCATCGCTCACCACTTCGGTTCAGACCCATGCGGTCTTCGGCGGACTAAAATGACCCCGGTGGTTATTTGGGATGTAATCCGGGGCATCATTTTACCTTCGGCCGTCCTGCCTCAGCCCATGGGGCC
>DSBM01000001.1 GCA_011049425.1 Candidatus Aminicenantes bacterium | reverse complement strand
GTCCTCCTTACTTGATGATGCGCGGGGTGATAAAGATCAGCAGTTCCCGCTTGTCGCCGCTCACGGAGCGGTTGCGGAACAGGCCGCCCAGGATGGGAATCTTGCTCAACAGCGGCACGCCCTCGCGCGTTTCCGAGTTTTCCACCCGGTACAAGCCGCCGATGGCGATGGTCTGGCCGTCGGGCACGCTGATGGTGGTGGCGGTGGACTGGGTGATGATGGGGGGAATGCCGTTGACCAGGTTGGCGAAGTCGGCCGCGTTGTTCTGGATGTCCAGGGTGCAGATCACGTCACCGCGGGCGGTGATCTGGGGCGTGACCTTCAACTCCAGGGCCGCGGGCTGGAAGCGCACGGTGACGGTGTTGTTCTGGATGGTCTGCACCGGGATCTGCCGTCCCTGGGTGATGGTGGCTTCCATATTGTTCTGGGTAGTGGTGCGGGGTGATGAGATGATCTTGACCTTGCCTTTCCTCTGCAGCGCCGAAATGGCCATGTCGAGGCGGAAGGTGTTGGCCACGTTGCCGAAGGAAAACACCGTGCCGCTGGTGCGGCCCTGGGCCGGCAGGTTGATGGCGTAGCCGCCCAGGGGATTGTTGCTCATGCCCGGGTTCTGGATATTGGATATCTCGTTGCCCTGCAATTGGATCGAATTAGGGAAACTCAGGGAAGTCTGGTTGCCGTAGGCGGCGTCGGCCACCATGTTGTAGCCCCATTGCACGCCGAAGGCCTCGGCGGAATTGACATTGGACTCGATGATGCGCGCCTCGATGGAGACCTGGGGCGTGGCCTCGTCGAGGGTGTCGATGAGCCGGTCCAGCAACTGGATGCGGCCCGGCACCTCGGAAATGATCATGGTGTTGGTGCGGTCGTCCACCAGGATGGATCCCCTGGGGGTCAGTTGCGGGTTGAGGATCTTGAGGATGTCATTGGCCTTGGCGTAGCTGAGCTGGCGCGTAAACACTTCCAGGTCTTCTTCCTCGATCTGGGCGTCCTTCAGCTTGCGCCGGTTCTGGGCCTCGCGCGCCAGCACTTCGATGCGGCCCACGCGCAGGATATTGCCTTCCAGCACCATGTCCAGGCCGTTGATCTTGAGAAAGATTTCCAGGGCCTGGTCCCAGGGAACCCCGATGAGTTCGCTGGTGACGCGGCCGGACACGCCGGGGTCCATCACCAGGTTCAAGCCCACGATGCCGGCAATGGCCTTGAGCACGTTCTTGAGGTCCGCGTCCTTGAACACGAAGTTCATGGGCTGGCCGGTGTACTCTTTGCGCCCCGTTTCGATGGTTTTGCGCAGGTACTGGGTCTGGCCCTGCGTGGAGCCTTCCCCGGGCTGAATTTGGGATTCGGCCTGGGGCGGAGTTTCGGGCGGGGGGGCGACGTCGGCTTTTTCGCGGCCGAAGAACTCGTCCGCCCGCGCCACCGGTTCGGTGGTAAATTCATTGTCGCCGTCGATCTCCAGGCGGATGGGCGGAGGCGCCGGTTGGGCCGGGGTTTCCCTGGTTTCAGAAGCCGGTTCAACAGCCGTGGGCTGCGGGGCGGGAGTATCGGCGGGATTGCTTTGCGCCTCGCGGGCGCGCTTGGCCTCGGCGATCACGGCCCGGGGCGCCGGCAAGCGCTTGCTGTCAAAAAAGGCCACGTTCAGGCGTCCCTTGTCGTAGGTGACGCTGTAGTCTTTCATGACTTCCAGGTCGAATACCAGCCGGAAAACCCCGGGGCGGTTGTAGGCCCCGCGCAGGCGCTTGACGTTCAAATGATCCACGTCGCGCGCCAGGTTCTGCGCCTTTACGTTGAAAAGGTCGATGGCCAGCCGCGCCGGGGGCTCGGGAATGGGAATGACCTTGTATTGGGCTTCATCGCTCAACTGGAAGGCGAAGCGCAGTGATTCGGGATCCTTTTCCGCCACGCGAAAACTCTTCAGCACGACTGAATGCGCCGAAGCAACTTGTTGCGCAGGCGGATCCGCCGCAGCGGTATTCCGCGAAGACGGGGCAACCGCGACAATGTGTTCAGCAGGATGCGGGAACTCGATAAACAACCCCCGGGTGTTGGTAAACACGCGGTAATTGACCCGCTGCTTGAGACGGATCTCCACCCGGGTGCCATTGCCTTCGCGGCTCATGCTCACGGTATCGATGATGCGGGAATCGAACTGCAATTTGTTTGGATTGGTTCCGGGAGAGACGTCGGGGATGCGCATCACAATATGGGTGTAATTGCCGCTCTGCGGATAAAAGAGGTCGGGAATGGGGATCATCTTCCCGGTCTTGAAGTGGAGTTGAACAAAGTCCTCTCCGGCCAGGTACTCCACGTCCGCGATGGTTACCCCGGCATGCAGCCAGGCAACGGCGCAGAGCACCACTAATATCCTTGTGATTCGGATTGTCTGCCTCATTTTATGCCCTCCTCCTCATCCGGGTTTAGGCGCTTTTCAATGATTTTTTCCTTGCTTCCACCCAGGGCCACGGTCAGGATCTTTTTAAAGACCACGGTAAAACGATCGATGCTGATGAGTTCACCGTCGTATACCTTCTGACCCACCGACACGATGTAGGGAAGGCCGTCCGGTCCTTTGAGCAGGGCCTTGTATTTGTCTTCGTAAAAAAAAGTTCCCTCAAGGTCGAGCTCGTCGATCATCAAGCCTTCAATGCCCTCAATGGCTTCGCGGGAATTCTTGATGTTCTTGCCGCGCAGCAGATCCCAGAAAGGATCGCGTCTGCCCATGGGTTTGTAGATATAATCAGCGGATGACAGGTCATCCTCCACGGCGGTTACATCTTCAACCGTTGCCTGCCGGACCTCAGCGGCCGCCTTATCCTGGTCCTGGGCGTTCACGTCCATTGCCGTCAGCAACAGCAACATGACCGCACACACAATGACTGAGCCTTTGGAATGCATTTGCTTATCTCCTGCGACGCCCGGGCTTGGGCGGGGGGGCTTCCCGGTACAGGTAGGTGGTGGCGTTGAAACTGACGTTGATGGTGTGTTCGGCCGTCATCTTGTTGAAGGGGCGGATGCTCAGGTTATTGACCGTAAAGATCTTCTGCAGTTTGGACAACTGGTCGAAAAAGATGCCCAGGTTGTGGTAATTTCCTTCCAGGGTAATGGCGATGGGCGCCGCTATGTAAACAGACTGCGGCTTCTCCTGCATGACGGTAAAGCGGATGATGTCCAGGCGGGCGTTGGAAATAATAGACTGGATCTTTTTCAGGATCTGGCTGATCTCTTTCTTTTCCGGAAGGATGGCTTTCAACTTTTCCAACACCTGTTTCTTGTTTTCCAGTTCTTCCTGAATCTGGGCCATCTTGCTCTGCTTGCGTTCCGCCTTACGGATCTCGTCTTCCACTTGCGCAAGTTCGATTTCGATGTTTTCCAGGCGCGTGGACTCGGGCGAATAATAGGAAAAGTAGAATATGCCCACAAAAATCAGGCCGATAAGCAAAAACACTCCCAATTGACCGTACCAGGGTAAACTTTGCAGATCCATGTTAACCCGCCTTTTTGGGTATTTCCTTGCGGAACCGGCACACGATTTTAAATTTAAAGATATCCAGCCCCGCCTGCTTGGCCTTGACCGAAGTTTTGAGTTCGATATTGTAAAAGTGGTTGGTGCTTTGCAAATTGTTGATCAGGTCCGCGACCAGGTTGTTGGACAAGGCGTTTCCATCGATGTCAACGGAGTTGCCGTTGAAATTCAAGCGCGTCAGCCAAACCCAGTCGGGCAAAGCCCGGGAGAGGTGGTCCATCATCATGACCGCGACGTTCTGACTGTCCTTGAGTTCGCTGATAATGCGCACTTTGCGGTCCAGGTCCTGTTTGGTTTTTTCCAATTGCTCCAGGGTTTTCAATACCCCGTCCAATTCGACTTTGCGCGCTTTGCGCTCGGCCAGGGTTCGCTCCCGGCCGGCAATGCGGCCGGACTGGATAAAATAGAGGGAACCGATAATGGCCAGGGTGGCGACCAGGGCGCCGATGGCCACGGGAATGTTTAACTGGGGCGTGCGTTCCTCTTCAACCAGTCCTGAAGCTTCCCCAACCCCTGCCATCTCCTTTTTTCCCGGACTTAACAGGTTGACCTTGATCATTTCTTTTCTCCCACAGCCCTGAGGGCGAGGCCCATGGCCACATTGAACACGGGAGCCATATCCTTGATGAAATCCAGGTCGAACTTTTTGGGATTGATCTCGATGCTGTTGAAGGGGTTGGCGATCTCTATGGGGATATCAAATGCCTGCGAAAAGAAATCGGTGATCGATTCCAGGTTGGCGGTTCCGCCGCTGAGCAGGATATTGTCGATGCGACCCTCGGTGGTATTGGAGCGGTAAAACTCAAAGGTTTTGCGGATCTCAGTCTGCAATTCGTTGAACACCAGGTTGACCACGGGTTTCACCGCGGCGGGAGAAACCCCCTCCACGGGGCGACCCTTCTTGACGGATTCCGCCTTTTCGTACTTGAGCGACAACTCTTTCTGGAGGTTGTCGGTGAACTGGTTGCCGCCGAAAGCGATATCCCGCACGAACACGGGGTAACCACCGCGTGTGATCACCACGTTGGTGACCGAAGAACCGATGTTGATTATGGCCACGCTGCGATCCACGTACATTTCGTAATTGGTCAGCACGCTGTTGAGAATGGCGAAAGAATCCAGGTCCACAATGGCGGGTTCCTTTTCCGCAATGGTGACCACGTTGATGTAATCGTTCAGTTTCTCTTTGCGCACCGCGGCCAGGATGACACCTACGCGATCCGGGCTTATATCCGGAGATTCAATCATTTCGTAGTCGATATTGACCTCTTCGGGGGTAAAGGGGATGTGGGGACGGGCCTCCCAGATGATGTGTTCATGCATTTCATTGGGGCTCAGCCGCTGGACTTCAATGCGCTTGACGATCACGGAGCTTCCGGACACGCCAAAGGAAAGCCGCCTGGCCCGGGTTTTGCTCTCGTAGAATATGTGCTGGATGGCATCCACCACCGCGGTGGAGTCCATGATACTGCCCTCCACGATCGACTGGAACGGTACGGGTTCATAGCCCAGGGATTCCAGCTCATATACGACGCTCTTACCCTTTTTGCGGGGCTTCAGCTCCACCAGCTTCAAGGCGAACGAGCCGATATCAAGCCCCACAATCCGCTTGGATTTCATTACGTCTAAAAATGCCATTCCCTTCTCCGTCCGCTTATTCCGCCACGTCTAATCAATGCAGTAGCATAGGGTTTTTCAATTGTCAAGTTTTGGCCGGGTTTTTTACTGGAATATCGGTCATGTTTGCATTCAGAAAATGTAAAAAGGCCGAATCCGGCTACAGAGGGTCGGAATTTGTTTAATGCCGTTATTACAGCGTTTTTTTGCCTTTTCGCTTTTGTCCGCATGCACTCGGGACAACCCCGATACCGGCGGGAACAAAGCGGCGTTTTTTTCAATATTTTTTTATTTTTTTCGGCAAAAATACCTTGAAAACCGCCTGCCAGTCAGCCGATGGCGTTTGTGCTATAATGCCTCCATGCGCCTGCCCGACCTCTTTTACGGCATCGCTTTCCTGGTGGGGCTTCCCTTCTGGATGCCGCGCCTGCTGCGCAATGATCAACGCCGTCATCTGGGGCAACGCCTTGCTCCGGCCACTCCGCCCGTCAGGGAGGGCTGCATCTGGGTTCACGCGGTTTCCGTTGGCGAAGTGCGGGGCATCGCCGACCTTCTTCTCCAGGTGCGGAACACCTTCGCCATACCCGTAATTCTGACCGTCGCCACCCTGTCGGGATACCGCTGGGCCCGCAGGTCGCTTACCGGCATCACCGTGATCCCCGCTCCCCTGGATTTCAGTTTCGTGATCGAACGTTTTCTGAAACAGCTCTCGCCCCGCCTGTTGCTGCTCAACGAGCTGGAGGTATGGCCCAACTGGACCCGCCTGGCGCGCCGCCGGGCTGTCCCCGTGGTGGTGGTCAACGCACGCATATCTGATCGTGCTTTCCGGCGCTATCGCCGTTTTCGTTGCCTGTTGGCTGCCAGTTTCCGGCGGCCGAATTCCTGGCTGCTTCAGTCAGCCACCCATGTTCAACGTTTCGTTGATCTGGGTGTGCCCCCGGAACGGATCCACGTCTGCGGCAACATCAAGGCGGATCAGGCATTGACCGCTGCCGGTGCCCTGCCGTCCCGGCAGGCCGTATTCGCCCACCTGCATGCGCGCGAGCCGCGAAAGCCCTTGGTGGTGCTGGCAAGCACACACACTGAAGACGAGTCGCTGCTGTTTCCGGCCCTGGCCGCCATGGACTCACCCCCGGCGGTGATACTGGTACCCCGACACCCTGGTCGTGTTGCCGCCATTTGCCTGCGCCTGGAAAAACTGGGTTTGCCCTTCGCCGTATGGAGCCATGCCGCGGCCGTGGACCTGGATCGCGGCATCCTGGTTTACGACCGCATCGGCTACCTTTTGCCCATCATGTCCATCGCGGACCAGGTTTTTATGGGCGGCACGTTTTCATCCCGCACCGGGGGACACAACCTGTATGAGCCCGCCGCATTGGCCAAACCCATCTGGGGAGGACCGCATTGGGACAACTTTCCGGAAGTGGGCCGGGCCTTGAACGAAGCCGGAGCTTATCGCGTGGCCGGTGATGCCGCGGCGATCGCGGACGCCTTGACCCGCACCGGCGACCGCGAGGCGGGCGAGCGAGCCCGGGAGGTGGTGGAAACCTTGCGCGGCACGACCACCCGCATCCTGGACGAAACAAGGCGATGGATCGAATCCTGAACACCCTGGCCCTACCGGCCTCTTTTGTCTACAAGGCCGCTGCGTGGATGCAGCGACGCCTCCGGGCCCGCCATGCCGTGTCCCCCGGGGGAATTTTCGTGATCTCCGTGGATGGAATCGCTTTCGGCGGCAGCGGCAAGACCCCCATGGTGATCCGGGTGGGGGGGGAACTACGGCGGTTGGGAATCTCCTTCGCGGTTGTTACCCGGGGATACGGTTCCAGGCTGGAGAAGCGGGGCGGCCTCCTGGATCCCTCTTGCCACGGACCCGCCGACGTCGGCGACGAGGCCTGCCTGATCCAACGACATCTGCCGGAAACACCCGTCTGGGTGGGCCGGCGGCGCCTTGCTTCCCTGGAAGCGGCTGCGCGCGAAAAGATTCCGGTGGCGATACTGGACGACGGTTTCCAGTCCACCCATATCCGTCGGGACCTAACCATCATGCTGGATGACCCGGATCGCCACTGGAGCCGGTTGCGCCATTTCCCCCGACTCATGCGCGAGGCCGACCTGTGCCTGGTGCGGACCGCTGCCCGGCGCCCTCCCAGGGTACCCGCCCACGCCACGTTCCGCTTCGTAATCACGGGGTTTTTTGACGCCGAGGGAAACCGCCGCGACATCAAGGATGAAACCGTTTTCGGCTTTTCCGCCCTGGGAGACAATCACCGTTTCCAAGAAGACCTGTCCGCCTTCAACCTGCGGGGGTTTTGCGCCTATCGCGATCATTATGCATATCAGGCAACGGACCTGCTCGGACTGGAACGCCGCAGGCGCGCGTCCGGGGCGGACTTCCTGGTATGCACGGAAAAAGACTTTATCAAGGCCGCGCCCCTGGCAGCGGCGGACACACCTTTGCTTTACGCCGCCAATGGGGTACAATTAGACATGGATCTGGGCAATTTCCTGCGGCGACATGTCCCCAAATAAGCACAGACATTTCCGGGAATACCTTTTTTTCCGCCTCTTTACCGTGGCCGTGCGCCTGACACCGAAATTTCTGCGTGATGTGGACGCATCCGCGTTGTCCTACCTGTTCCGGCGCTTCAGTCGCCGCCATCACCAGCAGGTGGTACACAACCTGGAACTGGCTTTCCCCCATTGGCCCGGGGCCCGGCGCCGAAGCCTTCAAACCCGGATCTACAGCCACTTCAGCCGCGTGCTGGTGGACCTGGCCGCCATGATGGCATCTCCTGCGCCGGAGAAAAAACTGCGAAAACTGAAAATCAGCGGTGCCCACCACCTAAAGCAGGCCCTGGCACGGGGCAGGGGCGCGGTGGTGTTTTCCGCTCACCTGGGCCATTGGGAACTTTTGCCCGGCGGGATCCGGCAAATCACCAGCGCTCCCGTGGTAACGATCGCCCGTCCCCTGGACAACCGCCGCATCGACCGCCGAATACGTGAATTCCGCCAACGCATGGGATCGCGCCTGGTCGACAAACGCGGCGCCATGCGCTCCATACTGAAAGCCCTGGACAAAGAGGAAACCGTGCTGATGCTCATCGATCAGAACGCAGTGGTTCGGGAAGGGGTCTTCGTGGATTTTTTCAATCAACCGGCCTGTACGATCACCTCGGCGGCACAGATGCGCTTGCGGCGGGAAACACCTCTCATACCGGCTTTCCTCACACTGAGGGATCAGGAACCTGCATTGGAATTTCGCCCCGCCATCGATTTTTCGCCCACAGGCGACCGTGATCACGATATCGCGACTTTGACCCAGCAGTGCACGCATGAAATTGAAGCCGCTGTGCGCCGCACGCCCGAACAGTGGTTCTGGTTTCACAACCGCTGGAAAACCCGCCCCAAAGGAGACAAGCATGAATCGCATGAACCGCGGCGCCGACGAGTTGCGCCCCATTCGCATTGAAACCAACTACCTCAAGGATGTTCCCGGCGCCGTGCTGGTTGAACATGGAGATACCCGGGTCCTGTGCGCGGCCACGTTGGAGAGCCGCGTGCCCTTCTTTTTACGTGATTCCGGCAAAGGCTGGATCCATGCCGAATACGGCATGCTGCCCGCTTCGGTGGGATCACCCCGGCTCAACCGGGAACGGCAGCGTTCCCATAACCGCCACATCGAGATTCAGCGTTTTATCGGCCGCTCATTGCGCTGCGTGTTCGACCTGGCCGCCATCAACGGTTTTACCATCCACATCGACGCCGATGTGCTCCAGGCCGACGGCGGCACCCGCTGCGCGGCGGTAAACGGCGGTTTTATCGCGCTTTCCCATGCCCTGCGCCACCTGGTATTTGAAAACATGATCCGTGAACTTCCCCCCATCACCCCCATAGCGGCGGTATCGGTCGGCATCCTTGACGGCGGCGTGCTGGTGGACCTGGATCAACGCGAAGACGCGGCCGCGGATGCCGACATCAACCTGGTGATCAGTGACAGCGACGAGATCGTGCAACTGGGGGTATTCGCCGAAGAAAAACGCGTTTCCCGCACCCTGTTCAACCAGGCATTGGACAAGGGCATGGCCGCCGGCCGCGAAATCCTGGAACTCCTGAAGACCTTTTTGTAAACATTGGGTAGGGGCGAAAAATTTTTCGCCCGTATACCTGTCAATCGCTCCTCGCCACTGGCCCGATTTCCCATTTCCGTGTATTCCGTGTTTTCCGTGGTTTGGTTGAGAATCCGGAACCGCCCTACCTTCTACAGGGCGGCCACGGAGGGCCGCCCCTACACCACCTGCCACTTGCCTTCCTGCCACCTGTCACCTTTTTTCAACTTCTTCCCTTTTATGCCCGAAAGGGTACTTCAACTCTCCAACTTTGCATTAATGACGTTTGCGCAGCATGCAAATGACATGAGCGAAGGGATTAAGGACAAGGTTACCTCAATGATAAGAGCATCCAAATGACCTGCGCGTTTTTGTTTTGAATTTTGAACATTGGGATTTTGAATTTGTTTGGGATTTCGGATTTGGGATTTTTTTTGGTTCATGGGCGACCGGCCGGTCGCCCCTACATTCAACTTTCCAACTCTTCTTTAAGCCCGTCATACATCTCGAGCAACGCGTGGGGCACGACCCGGGTATCCGCCAGTACGGGCAGGAAGTTGGTGTCTCCCTGCCAGCGGGGAACAATATGCAGGTGGATATGCTCCGTGATGCCCGCCCCGGCCACCGCCCCCATGTTGATGCCGATGTTGAACCCCCCGGGGAACATGAGTGACTTCATGACCCGGATCAAGCGCTTGCTGATTTGAATCATCTCAAGCATCTCTGCGTCTTTGAGCGCGTCCAACTCCGCTACATGGTGGTAGGGCACGACCATCAGGTGGCCGGAGTTGTATGGGTAACGGTTCATGACCACGCCGCAGGTGTCGCCACGCAACAGGACGAGGTTCTCCCGGTCGTTCTTTTCTTCAAAAATCCGGCAGAACAGGCACCCGCCCTCACGTGGACGGGAAACATACTCACAACGCCAGGGGGCCCATATCGAATTCTTGCGGCTCATCCATCCTCCTTTTCCTGTTCTGACTGCAAGCGCTTTTTCCCATTCTACCGCCTTACCCGCTGAATCTCAAATGGATCAAGGGGGAAACAGTTCCTGACGTTTTCACATTTCAGCCATGTTGCCGGTATAATTGACTTTTCAACAGAAAACAAGCAGGCATTCAGCGCTTTTGTTTTCCACTTCAGACTTTCAGTTCTGGTCTTTTGCTGTTTTTGCTGGTGGAGAATCCCGGCGTGTGCCCTGCGACTTGCCGGCCGAAAGGTTACGGGGCGCACGGCGTCATGATGGAAAATCGACAGGATAACGGGCAGGTGCCTATTTTTTAATACGGATCTCCACCCGGCGGTTTTTCTGCCGCCCTTCAGGGTCGTCCGAGCCGTCGGGACGGGAATTGGGTGCCACGGGTTCACTTTCGCCTTTGCCCGTTGTTTCGATTTGAGAAGCGTCCACTCCGCCTTTCTTTACCAGCCATGTCTTTACGGATTCGGCGCGCTTTTTTGAGAGCTCCATATTGTAGGATTCGGATCCTTTGGAGTCGGTGTGGCCGGTGATGGTCACCGGAAGGTCGTAATCGCGAACAATGCCGCTCACCTTCCGCAAGGCTTTTCCCGCGTCTGCGCGGATCTCCCATTGATCGAAATCAAAAAGAACATCGCTTTCGAGTTGGATGACATATTCGGTTTCAGTTTCCTTTGCTCCAAGATCATTCAGAGCGCTTCTGATCTTTTGCATGCGGCCGCTGAATCCGCGTATGATGCCTTCGATGGTGAGAACTTTGAAATCCAGGCGCAGAGCCCCCCGTTCGGGTCCAAGGCGCTTCAAGGCTTTCTCGGCTTCGGCCTGGGCGCCGGGTGGTATCACCACTTCAGTTTCATCCGGCATTGAAACCGCGCCCGCGTCCAGGAAAAAGGCTCCCCAGAAAACAAGAATCACAAACCCGATCAAAACGGGAAAAAAGAGTGAGGTATTCGCGGTTGATTTTGAATAAGGCATCATTTCAACGGAATGTCTTCAAATGGGAAAAAACCGGGGATGGAAATCACAACGGTTTCCGGGTCATCAGCCGGAACCGGGAATTTGATCCAAAAACCCTTGAAACCGCCTGCCTCAATAACAAAGCGGAAGCGACCGCCTTCCAGGTCTCTGTCTTTGGGCCCAGCGACAAAGAGGCCCTCCGAGTCCTTGAGAGGGAAGTATTTTTTCTGATTGGACTCGTCGACGATGTAGCAGTCTTTAAAATAGATCTGAAGCTTGGGACTGTTTTCGCCCTCATTCCGGAATTTGAATCGAAGGGTCAGAACATCGTTCTTGATATTGATATTGGTCAAATCAGCAGCGACTCCTTCCCAGGTATCGCTGCCCTGGGTTTGAACAACGCCCCCGGCCGCAATGGAAAGAACGGCCGTGGCTGCCAGCATTGCGAAGAAAATCAGAATTAATTTGCGTATCATGGCTCTTTTTCCTCCTTCCTGAGCAAAAACAAACTTGCCCCCATGAGTTTAATCTAGGGCCACGAGATTAAAATGTCAACCAAACCCGACCGCAAAGAAACGGGGCTCGAATGCCATATGGTTCTGCCCGGTTTCAGTACACCAGGGGAGGCGCCTCGTCCGTCTTCTTTAGATTCTGATGCTTTTCAGGATGGCCTCGTACGTTTCTTTATATTGGTGAAAGGAATCCTTGGGCGCCCGAAGAATAAAGAAGTTGAGAAAAGGTATGTCGAACATCGGATTCTTTTCCTGGATAAACAGGCCGACGCTCCGGTATGCGCCCTTTTCCCAGCCGCAGGTGGCGCCGTTCATGCCTCCGATTTTAATCATTTTTAAGTCTTGCGGGTCGGTCCCGATGCTCGTCTTGATTCCTTCAACCAGATCGGAGCTGTTCAACATCGTCGGAGGTCTGGCACCCTGAGTAAGATTGTGATCCGGCGGGCGGGTACTGCCGACTTCGGTCGCAGGGCACCAGACGTCGAATTGCCGGTGTTTTTTCCAGTCCCCGGGAATGACAAGAATGAATTGATCCACTTTCACCTCTTTGCCGCCCTTGATCGAACTGCTGACCGCCTTTGATTGGGCCGTTTCAGCCTTTTGAGGCACCGTGTACCGGGATTGATCCGTTGCCTGAATGTTTTCCGTATCCTCTGCCGGACCGTTATTCGTGCAGGCCAAGGGAACCAGTAGAAAAGCAGCAATGAGTGGCAATGTAAAAAAAACGACTCTTCTTTTCATGGAAATTCTCCTCTTTTGATTTTTTCTATTTTACTAATCCATCCATTTTTTCGCAACCCTCTCCATGGGGCCGGTGCGGCAATGATCGGGTTGCACATGGGTCCCCCTGATTACAACGGCTTGGTGCTGGTGGAGTTGTGCCGCGAACAGATATACTCGTCAAGTCAGCGCGTTGACGGAGAACAACTGAAAGCCTGGAAAACCGGGGGCACCTTATCACTCTATTTCCCCAGTTTCAGTATCCTGATCGCCCCCCTTACCACAACCAGAAATACGATGGTGCCCACAACCAGGTCGGGATATTTCGATCGGGTGAGCAAAACCAGAATCCCCGCAAGGATAACACCTGAATTAATGATGACATCGTTCTGAGTAAAAATCATGCTGGCTTTCATGTGGACTTCCCGGCTTTTTGACTGCTGGAGCAGGTATAGACAAACGGCGTTGGCAATGAGGGCCAGAACAGATACCCCGATCATTAACCTGAAATCCGGAAATTCTTCTACACCTATCCACCTCCGGATAACTTCCAGCAAACCGATACCGGCAAGAGCCAGTTGCAAATACCCACTTAGTGTGGCTACTTTCTTTTTGCGGGCAACGGCAGCCCTCACCGCCCACAAGCTCAGCCCGTAAACAACAGCATCGGCAAGCATGTCGAGCGAATCGGCGACCAACCCCATGGAACCGGATATAAATCCGGCGACGATTTCAATGACAAAAAAAGCCAGGTTGATCAGCAAAACTGTCCACAATATCCCGGCCTGGCCTGTCTTGCTTTCGATACTGAGGTCAGACTCGTCCGCTTTGATTGTTTTTACCAGATTCGCCCCAAGCTTCAGGCTTTCCAGTCGTTGTGTGATTTCCGTGTTTTTGCCGGAATGAAAGACATTCAGACTGCGTTTTTCCAGATCGAATTCCAATTGATGGATGCCTTCAACATCATCCAGGTTCATGCGGATAAGGCTCTCTTCCGAAGGGCAATCCATCTTTGAGATATTGTATGTTGATTTCTGCATTAATATTTTTCCAGAATACCAGCGTTCGCGGATTAATGGGTTAAAAACCGTCCCCACATATTCAGACCCTTAAGCGGAAAAAACAACGACGGCATTCACGCAATTGATTATAGCTTTCCGGTTTGGCGTCTGTCAAAACCCAACCCAACTCAGGACCCGCTTATCACTGGACTTTTCGTTCTGGAGAAGGTAGAAGGTCTCGGGAGCACTCGTAGAAGGTAGGGGACTTGGGAGGACTCGTAGGAGGTAGAAGGTAGGAGCGCTCGGGAGCACTTGTAGGAGGTAGAAGGTAGATGGCTGGGGAGGATTTGTAGGGGGTAGGGGGCTTGGGAGCACTCGTAGGAGGTAGAAGGTAGGGGATCTCGGGAGTATCTGCAGGAATATCAAAAGATCCGGGTTGTTGTTTTTACTTTCGACTTTCAACTACCTGTCTCCTGCCACCTTTTTCAAATCCCAAACTCCAAATCCGAAATCCCAAACAAATTCAAATGACCCAAAAAAAATAAAACAAGTTGAGGGAGTTGAGAGAGTTGAGGGTGGGAAAAACAAGGGCCGAAAAATTTTTCGCCCGTACACCTGACTCCCCTCAGTGTTCTGCCTTCTACGTTCTACAGGGCGGTTCGCGAAGCGCTCCTTGCCTGACACCTGGTACCTGACACCTCTCCAACTTTCCAACTTCATCCCCATGGGGGATGAGATTCGGAGGGGGTGGGATTACTCGCGGCCCTTTACGGGCCCGCTCGCCTTCGGCTCCTTCGCTACGCTCAGTCGTGCTGATTCGCGCTCATCACGCGAATCAGTCGAACCCAATCGGGTGGGTTCTCATCCCACCCCGGGTTTGCTTTTTCTCTCCAACTTTCCGACTCTCCAACTTTCCAACTTCATCCCCATGGGGGATGAGATTCGGAGGGGGTGGGATTCGAACCCACGGACCCGGTAAAGGGTCAACGGTTTTCGAGACCGCCCCGTTCAACCGCTCCGGCACCCCTCCGTACTTTAAAAAAATCCCTGACAATCTTTGAACACTGCGCGCGCAGGCAACCGCCTTCAAGCAACACGGCGTGGTTGAACACCGCGGCCACCCGCTCCAGGGCTCCGGTCGACACCACCCCGGTTTTGGGGTCATGCGCGCCGAATACCAGGCGCTCGATGCGGGCATGCACCATGGCGGCGTAACACATCAGGCAGGGCTCGAGGGTAACGTAAACGCAAACCCCGCTAAGCCGGTAATTGCCGAGATGACGGGCCGCACGGCGCAGGATTTTCATTTCCGCGTGGGCCGTGGGATCGCAATCGCTGATTGCGGCGTTGCGGCCGCGGGCGATAATCAGCCCGTCTTTTACAGCCACGGCCCCGACAGGCACTTCTCCGTCGGCTGCAGCCTTTTCAGCTTCGCGCAGGGCCTCCCGCATAAACAAGTCGTCTGAATCGGTCATGACCAATCGAGTGCCGCAAAACGGTGATATTCTAACCCAGTTTGCGCCGCCTGGCAAGTTGGTCCAGCCGCAAACGGATGCTGAAACGCACATCAGGGGTGGAATCAAAGGGCGCCAGGTCTTCCTGGAATCGCAACTCCACCCCGCGCAACAGCCGCACCCCCAACAGGATCTGCCAGCCCGGATGCGACTGGTCACCCGAACGAAAAGGAGAGGACCTGCGGATCATTCCCGCCCGGAACCAGCCCAACCTCGCCCAGGCCTCGGCCAGAAAAATCCGGGGCGTGATCGAAACATCCCCGAGCCAGGCAGGGGCGTCAAAGAATGCCATATGCCCGGCCAGGCCCAACGCGATGTTTCCCCGCCGCCACTGCAGCCAGCCGCCGGCGATCAGGGCGGGACGACCCGAAAGCAGTCCGGGAGAAGCGGCCAAAGATGCCTGTATCGCCAGGCGTGCGCCCAGGCGGAACTCACGCCCAGGCGCCAGGGTGGAGGAAAGGGCGAGAGTGACGGGTCCGGTGACTCCCGCGGAACGCTCTCTTTCAAAAACACCCTGGAGTTTGTAATCCACCCGGTTGCGGGCGTAAATCGGGCGGCCGTTGTCCGGCAACCCGAACGCGTCATGAAAATTCTCGATTATGCCGTCCATCCAGCCGCCATGAATCCCCGACCAGCGCGAATACATTTCCAGGGTAAGGGAGCGAAAGATCCCCACCCTGAGCGCCAGAGTTACCTCCAGGGATTCCAGATCACTGACAAGACTCCCATCCGGGCTGAACATGAACACGTTGCCGGCGGACAAGGTCAGGGTGGAGGTCAACCGCCCCCTTTCCAGCCACTCGGCTTCTTCATCGAAAGGGAAAGAAGCCAGTGCTTGTACCAGGGGAAATCCGGGATCGGCCGCCGGTGCGGCGACAGGAAGGAACGTAAGCAACAGTACTGAGATAACCGACAAACGCGTGATCATGGCGACCCCTCCGGGCGGAATGGAGAACCATTATACCATTCAGGCGGGCCGCCACAACCCGGAACTTGTTTTTTGGCAACCACTCGATTATCATACAAGCGATGATCCGGAAAACCGGGTTTCCCAGCAGGTATGCGCATGACGGCAGAGATTCAGTCCATCGACCAGTACGCACCCGATTATGCCCTGATCCGCCATGCCGTCCGCGTCCTGGAAAACGGTGGAGTGATCATCTATCCCACCGACACCATTTACGGCATGGCCGTGGATATGCGGCGCAAGGCCGCCATTGAACGTTTGTTCAAGATCAAGCAGATGGATCGCCACAAACTGCTCAGTTTTATCTGCAATGATCTGCAAACCGTTTCCCAATGCACGTTTATCTCAAACGCGGCCTTTCGCATCATGCATCGGGTACTTCCCGGACCCTACACGTTTATCCTGCCCGCGTCTAAAGAGGTCCCCAAGACCATCCTGGACAAACGCCAGACTGTGGGCATCCGCATCCCCGACTCAGCCGTGGCGCTGCGCCTGGTGGAAGAGCTGGGCAGTCCGCTACTGAGCACCAGCGTTCCCCTGGGCCCCGACGGATTCCACACCGATCTGGGAGAGATCACCAGGGAATTCGGTGAAAAAGTGGACTTGATCCTGAACGCCGGGGACCTCATCGACACGCCCTCCACGGTGGTGGATTTCACGACGGATCCCCCCGTCATCATCCGCGAAGGTGCGGGAGACATCGAACCGTTGCTGTAGTTGAGAAAAAGTTGGAGAGTTGGAAAGTTGAAGAGGGAAGAAGTTAAACGGGCTAGAAAAGTACTTTCTTTCGACTTTTAACTTTCGACTGAGATCCCCCGCCTTCCTGCCACCTGATACCTTCTTTCAAATCCCAAATTCTAAATCCGAAACAAATTCAAATGACCCAAATCCAAATGATCCAAACAAAAAGCGCTACGGTTCCTCTTGCCAATCGCCACTGGCCTCTTGCCCGTTTTTCGCCGGCCATTTACTCGATTTTCCGTGTGTTCCGTTGTTTCATTTGATTCCAGGACGGTTCGCGAACCGCCCCTACAACTGTCTCCTGTCACCTGGTACCTGACACCTTCTTTTCAACTCTTCAACTTTCCAACTTTTCAACTCTTCTCATCCCGACAACAAGGCAAGGGTGGCGGCGGTGGCGGCGATCAACAACACCGGAGGCAGCAGGTACCGGTACACCCGCATCAGGGAAGAGTGGAAATACTCGTTGGTCAAAACCAGGCACAGGTGCAGGGGGCTGAGCAGGACACCACAGAAGCCGATCACGTACACAAAAAGACTCAGGTGGAACGCGTTGGGCAGGTTCTGGATCAGCGGCTGAAGAATGGGAAATGCGATGGCGATGTAGGCGGTATTGACGCCGGTCAGGAATCCCATGGTGAAAGAGACCCCGACGATCAGCGCCACGGCCGCGGGATTGGACAACACTACTCCGGCAAATTCCGCGAACACATCCGCGACAAGAATGATTTTCTGAAAAATCAGAACCACGGCCAGCAGCAACAGGGTCCGTCCCATGCGCGGGTTCACCAGGTGGGCGATGATGCGGGCGAATGGGACCTTCTTTACCAGCAACACGGCCAGGACAACCACAATGAGGGAAATATAGAGGGGCAATCCGGCCGCGAAGAAAAACATGATCACGGCCAGGATCGGCCAGGTGCCGTCCAGAAAATCCCCCAGCGTGCCCCAGAAATGGTTGGAATCCCCCGGGTGCCGGCGACCGATTCCCCGGCGCCGGAACCAGGCGAAAGCCACAGCCAGTCCACCCAGGATGTGAATCAAGCTGAAAGGGGATTGGTAGAGAATAATGCGCCGCAACGGATAGCCGGACATGGTCTGGAACAGGAGCAGCCCGGCATAGATGGGCCAGATATACTCCCAGGGATGGCGAAACCAGTAATTCAGGAACGTGCGGAAGTGAGGCGTCAGGTCCATATGCCGAGTCGATACTTCCACGAGTGGGGCAGAGAACAGCGCCCCGCCCGGCATGGGCAGAAAACCGATAATGGCCGGCCCCACCATGGCCACCAGGCGTCCGTCACGAATCACGCAGTTCAGGGAACGGACCAGACGATCAAACATACCCGTCTCTTTTTGAACTGAACCCAGAAATATGACCAACACCACGATGGCGAATAACTGCAGGCTGCCGCCCGCGGATAATATGTCCCACACCGACATCAGGGCGGTGCGGGCCGGAATCGCAAACACAATCACGGCAAGAAGCGCGGCCCCGGCCACGGCGAGTGTCAGGTCGCGCCGCCAACGCAGCAGTCCCATGAGGGTGATTACCACCAACACCAACTTGACGATCCCGGTCATGGATTCTCCCTTTCAGCAGTATGGCGGCGGCACGCACGAGTCATTGAGACAAACATGGATCCTGACACCCCGGTATTGACGCGAATCGCTCGAAAAGGGGGATTATACCCGAAGGACTTCACGCAGGCAAGCCGTTCGGGGTGGATCGGATTGACTTTCAGGGGCGGATATATTAGAATTTTTTGCATGTGGTTGAGTAAACGGCACGCCGATATTCTGGATCATCTGGTCCATTTTTACGCCCGCACCCACCGCCCGGTGAGTTCCAGGGACCTGTGCGCCCGTCTGCCTTTTTCCGACTCCACCCTGCGCAAAGAGCTGCAACGACTTGAGGCCCGCGGCTACGTCACCAAGGCCAGCGCCTCTTCGGGACGGGTCCCCACCAACCTGGCCATCAAGCACTGCCTCAGGCAGGCCCTTCACAGCCTGGATGATCAGGTTGAGCCCACACCGCGGCCGATAATGCGTAACCAGGATTTCCAGGGACTCAGCGACGACTGCCTGTTCCAGATGTCCCAGGACACCCCTTACGTGGGGTTCTTCCTGCTGCGCTCGATTTTCGAACTGCGTTTCCGTCGCATGCGCCTTATCAAGGTCGGCAACCGCCGCGTCATGGCCGTGGTGCAGTCCATGCACGGCTGGTCCGTTTCCCGCGTGTTTACCACCCGCGAGAATCACCCGGATGCCGCCCTGCGTGAATGGCAGGACTCGATGAACCGGGAATTCGCAGGAAAAAGCCTGCAGTCGGCATTCCGCACCATTCGCAATCGCCTTTTTCGCGAAAAGGCCCAATTCCTGCGGATTTACCGTGAACTCTACTACCTGCTCAGCAACGAAGACTTCATGGGCGCTGAGTTGTTCGTCAAAGGGACGCAGAACATTCTGGATTCCGCATTGGTGGACCCCCGCAAAATAAAAGGCCTGCTTCAGACCCTGGAAGAAAAAGCCCGGCTGGTGCGCTTTCTGAACGACATCCAACGCAACGCTTCATGCGAACCCAGCATCCTGTTCGGTTCTGAGACGGGGATCTCCGATCTGGAAGATTTTCTTCTCATTGTTTCCAACGTGGTTTACCAGCAACGCCCCATCGGCAACATGGGCGTAATCGGCCCCAAGTTCACCGCGGGGCGGGACACCCTTTCCAGGGTGAACCTTTACTCCCGCCACTTTTCACGAATCCTGTCTGATCGATCCGTGGAGGTTTAGCATGCCCAAGAACAAAGATCTCGATCCCACCGAAGTGGGATATGTTCCACAAGACAACGAAGACGACCATGCTGCGGAATCCGAACATCATCACAAGCCCCGCCAAAGCAGTCCCCACGGAACCGCTGAGCTGCGCCGGAAAATTTCCGAGCTCGAGCAAACGATCGAAAAGCAGCAGACCATTATCAATCAGGTCCGCCAGGAGCGTGATGACTTCCAGGACAAGTTCCTGCGCAACCTGGCGGAGATGGACAATTTCCGCAAACGCATCGGCAAAGAAAAAGAGGAATACCAGCGCTTTGTATTGGGGGAATTCCTGTTGAGCCTGCTCGAAATCTACGACAATTTCGAACGCGCCATCCGCGCCCACACCAGCGACGAATCTCCACGGTCCATCCTTTCGGGCGTGCAGATGATCTTTAAGCAACTCCAGGAGTTGCTGCGAAAATATCGGGTGGAGGAACTGAATCCTTACGAACACCCCTTTGATCCCAATTTTCACCAGGCTCTTTCCAAGGAGGAGCGCGACAACATCACGGATCCCTTGGTGGTTGAGGTCTACCAGAAAGGATTTCTGTATAACGAAAAACTCTTGCGCCCGGCCCTGGTGCGGGTGGCCATACCACCCGCGGAAACCACGAACCATAACGGAGAAGAAGACTGATGGCCCGGAACCTGGGCATCGATCTGGGAACCACCAATTCCTGCATCAGCTACCTTGACGGCGCCAAAACCGCGATCATTCCGACCAATGAGGGCTCCCGCATCATTCCCTCGGTCGTGGCCGTCAACCGCGAAAAGCAACACGTGTTCGGCCAGGTGGCGCGAAGGCAACTGCTGAGCAACAGCCGCGACACCATTTGGGGAATCAAGCGCCTGATGGGACGCAAGTTCCAGAGTCCGGAAATACAGGAGTTCCGGCGTCAAGTCGCTTACGAGATCGTTGAAGCACCCAACGGGGATGCCCACGTGCGTTTTGCCGGGCGCGTCCGCTCCCCGGAAGAAATTTCCGGAATCTTTTTGGACTACCTGCACCGCCTGGCCCGGGAATTCCTGAATGAAGAAATCGCCGACACGGTCATTACCGTGCCGGCCTTTTTCAACGACGCGCAGCGTCAATCCACCAAAACCGCCGCCCGCCTGGCCGGGCTCAATGTTTCCCGCATCATCAACGAGCCCACGGCGGCGTTGATCGCCTATAATGAACAAATCAACCGGGACGGGTTGTATGCGGTCTACGACCTCGGCGGCGGCACATTTGATATCTCGATCGTTGAGGTCAAAGACGAAATCTTTAAAGTGCGCTCCACTATCGGCGACACCTTCCTGGGCGGCAGTGATTTCGACGCCAAGGTCATCGACTGGATCGCGCGGACCGCGTCCGACGAATTGCAACAAAGCCTGAAACCCGATGAACAGACCCATCAGCGCATCGTGCAAGCCGCGGAAAAAGCCAAGATTGAACTATCTCACCACGAAGAAGCCCTGGTTACCATTCCCTACCTGGTGCACCGCGGCAGCAACGAGGCGTACCATTTTCAGCGGGAATTGACCCGCACCGAACTCGAACACGCCACCAGCAACCTGGTGGAACGCACCATCGGCCTGGTCCAGCGTGCATTGGACGAGATCAACATTCCCGCGGCGGAAATCGAACAGGTGATCCTGGTGGGTGGTCAGAGTCGCATGCCCCTGGTCAGCCGCCGCTTGAACGAATTGTTCGGCAAGCCCCCGCAAAGCAAATTGAACCCGGAAGAAGTAGTGTCCAAGGGAGCCGCCCTGCAGTCGGAAATCCTGCGCGGCCGGGTAAAGGACCTGTTGCTGCTGGATGTCACCCCCCTGTCTCTGGGTGTGGAAGCCAAAGGTGATAAATTCGAAAAGATCATTGAGCGCAACTCCACCATTCCTCTCAAACGTTCACGGGTGTTTACAACCATCAACGATAACCAGCAAGTGGTCAAGATCAACGTTCTGCAGGGTGAGCGGGCACTGGCCTCGGAAAACCGGTCCCTGGGGGAATTCACCCTGGTGGGCATTCCCCTGGCACCCAAAGGCATTCCCCAGATCGATGTGATTTTTGAAATCGATGCCAACGGGATCGTAAAAGTAGCGGCCAAAGACAAACAGACCGGGATCACCCAGAGCATGAAGGTACAGCCCGCCAGCGGCCTGTCACCGGAAGAGATCGAACGCATCGTGGAAGAATCGAGCCGCTTCCGGGAACAGGACAGACAACGCCTTCACGTTATGCAGCTGCGGGAAAACCTGGAACGGGAAACCGAGACCGTGCGCTTTTTCCTCGAACACCACACGGAAAAGATCGACCTGGCAGGCCAGTCGGAAATTCGTTCCCTGCTTGGCAAAGTCACAAAAGCCCTGCAGGGAGACGATACGGCACTCCTGTCCCGCTTACTGGAACGCATCCAGAAACAACGCAACCGCATCAACTCCCAGTTGATGTCGGAATTCGAATCCTGAGCCATGCAAAACAAAGACTACTACGCCACCCTGGGAGTTTCCCGGGACGCTTCCACAGAAGAGATCAAAAAAGCCTATCGCCGCCTGGCGATGCAATACCATCCCGATCGCAACAGCGATAATCCCGAAGCGGAAGACAAATTCAAAGCCGCGTCGGAAGCCTACGCCGTGTTGGGCAACGAAGAAAAACGCAAAATTTACGACACCTACGGCATCGAGGGATTGCGCAACGGCGGAGGATTTCAGGATTTCTCTTTCTTTTCGGACTCGGTGTTCTCTGATTTTGAAGATATCCTGGGTAACTTTTTCGGTTTCGGTTCCATGTTCGGCAATTCCCGCCGCCGCCGCGGACCCCGGCGCGGCCAGGATCTGGCCATGGAGCTCAATCTTACCCTTCAGGAAGCCTATGACGGCATCGAACGGATCGTCACCTTGCAACGCGAGGAGACGTGCTCCGACTGCCAGGGATCGGGGAGCCGGCCGGGAACCCAACCCGAGACCTGCTCACAATGCGGCGGCAGCGGCCAGGTGCGACGCAGCCAGGGTTTCTTTTCAGTCACCACGCCTTGCCGCATGTGCAACGGTACGGGCCGCATCATCAAGGACCCCTGCGCGACCTGTCAGGGCAACGGCAGTGTCAAAGGTGAAAAGCAACTTTCGGTGCGTATCCCCCCCGGGGTGGATTCCGGCAACCGCCTGCGCGTGACCGGTGAAGGCGAGGCCGGGCACGGCGGCGGACCGGCCGGTGATCTTTACCTGATCCTTCAGGTCCAGCCGGAGAAAGGCTTCTCGCGGGAAGGCAACGATTTGATTATGGATGTGGAAATCACTTTCTCCCAGGCGGCGCTGGGAGACAGCATCAAGGTGCAAGCGCCTTCCGGCACGGAGCAGATCAAGATTTCCCCCGGCTCACAACCCGGACAAGTGGTGACCCTGCGCAACAAGGGGTTCCGCAACGTCAACGGTTGGGGAAGGGGCGATCTCAAGGCCGTGTTGCGGGTTCGAACTCCGGAAAAACTGTCGCGGGAAGAGAAAAAACTGTTTCAGTCCCTGCGGGAACTGGAATTGGCCCAGGAAGGATAATCCCGGCCGCACATGACGGGGCGCCGTTTTCTCTGCGTTGTTTCCAACGATACCAACACCCTTTTTTTCGATGCTGAAGAACACCACCATCTTGTACGCGTGATGCGCGCGCGCGTGGGCATGGAGATCGAGGCCGTCAACGGTTGCGGCGACTGGTTCCGGGCGCGGATCACACGCGTCGCGCCCCGTGTTGTTGAAGCCGCGATATTGAAACATGAACGGCGGGAACGTCCCGCAATTCGATTGATCCTGGCTCCGTCCATGCTGAAAAAACGATCCATGGACCTGATGCTGGAAAAACTCTGCGAGTTGGGCGTGGACGAAATCCGGCCCGTTTGCTTTGAACGCAATGACGGCGACTGTCCCGGTGAAATCCCGGAACGCTGGCAACGGATTGCCCTGCAGGCGGTTAAAATCAACCGCCGCTCGTGGGCCACGCGGATCTTTGCCCCCGTGGATCTCGAATCCCTGATCCGGGAAAGCGCCGCCATTCCCGTGCGTGTCATGCTGGAAATCAGCGGCCGCCCTTTTGCAACGGACCCAGACCTGTTGCCCATCCTGTGCGTGATCGGTCCTCCGGGAGATTTCACTCCGCGGGAGCAAGCGGAGCTGCAAAACGCCGGTTTTGTTTCCCGGCGCCTGAATGCGGGAATTTTGCGCAGCGAAACCGCGGCCATTACGGCCGCGGCGGTGTTTCAGCAGCAGCTGGACCAGGAACCTTGAAAACGCAGCGGGGTTGGGGTATGCTTTGACCTCATGATCGAGCTCAAGGGCAGTATCGGAAAATACCGCATCCTGAAAAAAATCGGCTCCGGGGGATTCGGCACCGTTTACCTGGCTGAAGACACGTTCCTCAAAAGCCTGCGGGCGTTAAAGATCCCCCACCGCATCGGCATCCAAACCGAAAAACTCCTGCAGGAATCGGCCCTTCAATCCAAACTGTTGCAGCACCCCCACATTGTCAAGCTCTTGACCGTTGATGTCATTGACAACGTCTACATCATGGTGATGGAGTACATTGACGGCACGGACATGGAGAGCCTCATCGACGCCAGAAACAACCTGGAAATGCCGGTGGCCCTGCGCTACCTGCGGCAGATCCTGTCGGCGGTGGGGTTCGCCCACGAATACAAGGTCATCCACCGGGATATCCGACCCTCCAATGTGCTCATCGACAAAGAAGACAACATCAAGGTGGCGGATTTCGGCACATCCACCCTGCTGCAGGGAAAGCCCTTTGCCACCACGCGGATCGGTTCCCCTCCCTACATGGCACCCGAGCAATTCGAGGGACGGGCTGTATTGGCCTCTGACATCTACTCAATCGGCTGCCTGTTTTATGAAATGGTCACGGGATTTCCTCCCATCGTTCTGGCCAACCCCATGGAAATCTACAAGAAAGCCAAGGCCGGAGACATTACGCCCCTGAGGCGCAAAAACGCTGCCGTATCCGAAGACCTGAACCGCATTGTCATGACCATGTTGCAAGCCGACCCGTCGCAACGATACAAACACGCTCAAGCCGTCCTGGACGACCTGGACCGCGCCATGGAGCGCCCGCGAGACCGCGGCAACGAAATCAAGGACATCCAGAGCCGCATCAGCGCCCGTGAACAGCGCACCGACTTCATCTGCTGGAACTGCAAAAAAACCATGCCCCGTCCCATGCGCCGCTGTATTTACTGCGGCGCCGAACAATAACCCTGTTGACATACGGATAAAAAATGAACATTCGCCGTTACCACCTGTTTCCATGGGTTTTTTTGTTTCTGATTCCGGTCCTGGCCTGCCAGACCCGGGAAAACGCAACCGACGCCGCCGAAGTGGAAACCGGCGAAACGCGACTCTGGAACCTGACACTGAACGGCGGCCTGACCGTCCACACCGGGAACACCCGCAGCCGCCTGCTGCACGGCGAAATCAACTTCGACATCCGCCTTGATGGGTTTGTCCTGGACACTGATTTCGAAACCCTCTACGGTCGCAGCGACTCCGAAGTGATCCAGAAAAAGGGCAAATGGGCCAGCACCTTCACCCGTGTCCTGAACAAGCGTCTGAACCTGTTCGGTCAGGTGCTGCTGGAGTACGACGCCATCGCCGGCATCACCCTGCGCACCACCACGGGCCTGGGTCTGCGCGTGGATATCCATGATGGTAAAGAGCTGAAGACCACGTTGACAACCAGCCTGAACGGTGAATTCCTCAATCATGAGGACCCGGCGCCCAGCCGGCAGTATCTGCGCATCCACATCAGCCTGGCCATGGAAGCCCTGTTTTCAGAGACCAGCCAACTGAAAGCCCGCATCCTGTATACCCCGGACGTGGCCGATCTTTGGAGGAATTACCGCCTGGAGGCGGATGCGTCCCTGTCCATGCTGATGAAGAAACCGGTGTGGATCACCCTCAAGTTGAAGGACCGCTTCAACAACCTGCCCCTGTCTTCACAAATCAGGAAAAACGACCTCACTTTCATCACCGCGGTTGAAATCCGCCTTTAAACGGCGGGATGTCAACAGCGGGATTGCGCCATCACCACTTTGCCTGTATAATCCACCATTCAGATAGGGCCACGAAAAATGAACATCCTGGGAATTTCCGCTTATTATCATGACTCGGCCGTGGCGCTGGTGCGGGACGGAGAGATTCTGTACGCCGCCCAGGAAGAGCGCTTCAGCCGCAAAAAGCACGACCACGGATTTCCCGGCCAGGCATTGAAAGACTGCCTGGAAACTGTGGGCATCAGTTTGGATGAGATCGACCAGGTGGTTTTCTATGAGAAACCTTTCCTGAAATTCGACCGCCTGATTTCCACCTATATGCAGTTCGCTCCCCGGGGTTGGCGCAGCTTTATCGCGGCCATGCCGGTGTGGTTCAAGGAAAAGCTTTATATCAAGCATTTCATCCAGCAAGCCACCGCCAACGAAAAAATAGCTTTTGTCAAACATCATGAAGCCCATGCCGCCTCCGCCTTTTTCCCCTCTCCATTCCGTCATGCAGCCGTTGTCACCGTCGACGGCGTGGGTGAGTGGGACACACTGAGCATTGGAGAGGGACGGGAAAATCACATCCGTCTCGATCGCGCCATCCACTTTCCCCACTCACTGGGCCTGCTTTATTCGGCTTTCACCTACTATACCGGCTTCCGCGTCAATTCCGGAGAGTACAAGCTCATGGGGCTGGCCCCCTACGGTACTCCGCGTTTTGCCGACACCATCCGCGATCACCTGATCCAGGTCAAACCCGATGGTTCATTCCGCCTGAATTTAAAATATTTCAATTTTCACCTGGGCCTGACCATGACCAACCGGCACTTCAACCGCCTTTTCGGCGCTCCGCGCCGGCAGCCGGAAACCCCCATCCGGCCATTGGACATGGACCTGGCCGCCTCGATCCAGCTGGTGCTGGAAGAAACAGTGGAGCGCATTGTTCGTCATGCCATGGAAAAAGTGGACACGGACCAGCTGGTGCTTGCCGGCGGCGTGGCCCTCAACTGTGTGGCCAATGGTCGTTTGCTCAAGAACGGTTTGGCGTCACGCATCTGGATCCAACCCGCCGCCGGAGACGCGGGCGGAGCGCTGGGCGCCGCCTTGTGGTACTGGCACCAGCACCTGGATCAGCCCCGCGTTCCAGCTCATGGGGACTCCCAGAAAGGGTCTTTTCTGGGGTCCGGGTTTTCCTGCGAGCAGATCCGTGCATTTCTCCAAAGCGAAAACATCCCCTACACGGAAGCGGACCCCGCAGATCTGCCAAAAGAGGTCGCCCGCCGCATCGCGGATCAGAAAGTCGTGGGTCTTTTCCAGGGACGAATGGAGTTCGGCCCCCGCGCCCTGGGCCACCGCAGCATCCTGGGAGATGCCCGATCCGCGGAGATGCAACGCATCATGAACCTGAAAATCAAATTCCGCGAATCTTTCCGGCCCTTCGCTCCTTCGGTGCTGTCACACCGCATGGCGGAGTTCTTTGATTTTAGCCACGCGTCTGAATACATGCTCCTGGTTTACAATGTCCACCCGGATCGTCTGCGGTCCCTTTCCGAACAGGAGAAGTCGCTGGATGGACTGAAGCGCCTCGATCCCGTACGCTCCGAGGTTCCCGCCGTCACCCATGTAGACAATTCGGCGCGCGTGCACTCGGTTGACCCGAATACCAACCCGCTTTACCACCGCATCCTGGAAGCCTTTGACCAAATGACCGGATGTCCCGTAATTATCAACACCTCGTTCAACGTGCGCGGCGAACCCATCGTCCGCACACCCGAAGAAGCCTGGCGCTGTTTCAGCAACACCAACATGGATGTACTGGTGCTGGAAAACTTTATCGTGGAGAAAACCGACAGTGAGCGCATTCCCCTGGATCCGGAATGGCTGAAACAATTTCCCCTGGACTAGAACATCATGATGAAACCAACCCCCATCCAACGTCAGAGCATGGTTTTTTTTGCCATCCTGTATGTGTTGGCGATAATTATCCTGTGGATCCGCATTGAGTGGCTGCACCCCCTGAACCTGATTCGGTTTCTGGGCCTGGTGGCTGGATTGATTCTGGTGCTGGTCTTTGCCCCTTTCCTGACACCGGCATTCAAAGCCGTTTTGGCCGTCACCCGCAAACTGGGATCCCTGATCTTCGCCCTGATCTCATTGCTGGTTTACTTCCTGATCCTGACTCCCATGGCCGTGGCCATGCGCCTCGGGGGCAAGCGTTTTCTCTGCCTGGGCGACAGAAAAGCGGAAACCTGGTACAAAGAGTGGACTCCGGGAGAATCACCCCTCAAGCAATACTGAGGTCATTATGAAAGCATCTATCCTGAAAGAAGTCTTTGAGTTCCTGTGGCGCAAGAAAAAGTTCTGGCTGATCCCGGTGGTCGTGATCCTGCTCCTGGTGGGATTCCTGATTATCCTCACCGAGGGCTCGGCCATCGCCCCGTTTATCTATACTCTTTTCTAAAGTTGAAGAAAAGAGGTGACAGGTATCAGGTGGCAGGAGGCAGGCGTAGTGGCGAAAAATCTTTCGCCCGACAACAGTTACTCATAATTCAAGCGTACGGGCGGGTTTCAAACCCGGCCCTACTTTTTAAACTCCTACCCCCCTCAACTTCCTGACTCTCCAACTTTCCAACTCTGATTCAAAACAGCCGCTCTTCGAGGACCGCGGCCAGCACGCGGTGGCCCAGGCGGTTGGGGTGACAAGAATCGCTGGTAACGGTCAGGATGCGCCGCTTTTCCAGGGCTTCTCTGCCGTACAGCTCCCGGTAATACTGGTACAGTTCCGGATTAATCTTGCCGGCCTTGATTTGCGGAACACTTTGAAGCAGGACATGCATACCGTCCAGGTGCCGGACTCCCAGGCGCTCCGCCAGGGCGGACACGGGGGCAAGGTAGTCGGCCGGGCAACATAACCCCAGAAAAACCGCGCGGCATCCCTTTTTTCGGGCGGCCGCAACCATGGCGGTCAAATTCTCACGGAATTCCGCCACGGTGACAACCGGCACCCTTTTCTGTTTTTTTGCCGGGGGTTGCTCGGCCAGTTTCTCGAACGGGTTGGTAAGAGAGAGGAGCAAGCGCCGCATCAGGCGGTAGGCGGCAAAACGGCGCAGAAAATACTTGACCCCTTCCAGCGCAGACTCCCGCTGCAGCAGCGCCTTGGCTCGCTGGGAGATCATCTTGCCGTCATTGGCCCCGAAGCTCATGATCACCATATCCGGAGACCAGGGCAGGCCGAAGCGTTCGAATGCCTTGCGTCCGTGCCAGGACGTATAACCCGGGATGCCCAGGTTGATTACTTCGTAGTTGCGCCCATCATTGCGGGCGTTCAAACGCGCGGCCAGGCGTTCGGAAAAACGCTCATCCGCTTCCACGCCCCAGCCGAAAGTTGTGGAATCCCCCAGGAAAACGATGCGGTACGTCCCCGCCGGCTTGGCGCGAGGCAGGTCCGCGCTGCGAAACCCCAGGGAGTTGGCCCGCATGCGCACCTTCATGCCCTGCTCCAGTTCGCGGCGATTGACGGTGTTGACCACCCGGCGGTCGATGCCGGGGCGCATGCGGTAACGCACGTGGGGTGCCTCTTCGAAACAGGTCAACCACTCCGCCGCTACCGCGGGGACCTCGTGGTGAACTATGTCGCGATAAAGCGCCTCGGCGGAGAAAAAGTTGGCCTCGTCGGCCACCCACAAAGGCGTGGCCACCTGGAATCGATCACTTTTGATTACTTCGGTATTGACTCCGCTGACCCTCACCAGGCCCTCGATCAGGGCGAGGACGGCCAGGGGAATCACCAGGGTCAGCAAAAGCAGGTTGCGGAATTTCTTCCACCAGGAGGAAATGTTCATGGGCAAACCTCGAGAGGATTTTACCCGCGATACCCACTCGAATCAACCCCGCCCAAACTGAAACTGGGGACGGTGCTTGTAAGTATGTAAGTATTGCGGTGGCCAGAATTTCTTTGCTGTTTTCGTGCGTAAATCCTGAATTTGTTGTTGGGTTTCTGGTTATGGCCATACTTACATACTTACAAGCACCGTCCCCAGAATCAGAATCATTGACAAGGGGGAAAGATTCTTTCATAATGCTCTGCGTCAATGTCGGCCCCGGGTTTCCCGGGCGGGAGGTAGCGCGTGAACAAAAAACTCAAGATCGGATGCCTGGCCGTACTGGGCATTCTGGTGGTAGTGGCCATTGGCTTGTACTCCTGGGGCAAAAACTCCTACAACCAGATGGTCACCCTGGACGAGGGCGTCAAAGAGAAGTGGAGCCAGGTGGAGAATGTCTACCAGCGCCGCTTCGACCTCATCCCCAACCTGGTGGAAACGGTCAAGGGTTATGCCAAGCAGGAAAAGGACACCTTTACCGCGGTGACCGAGGCCCGCGCCAAAGCGGGGGGCACATTCAACATCTCTGAGGAAGTACTCAACAACCCCGAGATGTTCCAGAAATTCCAGCAGGCCCAGAGTTCACTGGGAAACGCCCTGCAGCGGTTACTGGTGATCCAGGAACGCTACCCGGAACTGAAATCCAACGAAAACTTCCTGCAACTTCAGTCCCAATTGGAAGGCACGGAGAATCGCATCGCCGTGGAACGGCGTCGTTTCAACGAGGCGGCCCGGGAATACAACGTCTACATCCGCATATTCCCGCGCAGTTTCCTGGCCAACCTCTTTGGTTTCGACTCCCGGCCCTACTTTGCGGCCGCCGAGGGCGCGGATCAGGTTCCGAAAGTCCAGTTCTGACGCCGGAATCTGATAATCGATGGGAAACGTGAAACTCTCGGGGGAACAAGTTCGCAAAGTCGAAGCCGCAGTACGGGAATCCGAAAAAAAGACCAGCGCGGAAATCGCCGTGGCCATGATCCGTGAAAGCAGCGACTACGCCAGATACGAACTGTTGGCCGCTGTCATTTTCGGCCTGGTTTATTTCACCGCACTCGCGGTGTTTACGCCCTGGCTGGAGGCCTGGCTGCAAACCCTTACCTGGAGCTATTCCGCTACCATACTGGTAGCCGCAAGCGGATTTTCTACCTTCCTGGTGATCGCCATCACCTATTTTCTGGCCAACCTGGCACCCATCGACCGCTGGATCGTTCCCCGGCGGATCATGGTTGAACAGGTTCGTCGCCGGGCCATGCGCCACTTCCTGGAGGCCGTGGTCCACCGCACCCGGGAACGCAACGGCATGCTGATCTTTTTGTCCCGCCTGGAGCGCCGCATTGAGATCGTTACCGATATCGGCATCTCCGACCGGATTCCGCGATCCACCTGGGAAGGTGTACTCAATGAACTGAGCAGCGGGCTGAAACGAGGCGACCCGGGTGACGCCCTGGCGCAGGCGGTAACCCGTTGTGGTGAGATCCTGGCCGTTCACTTCCCCCCACGTCCCGATGACATCAACGAACTCAAGGACAGCGTGCACTTGCTGGGAAATGGTTCATGAAGCGCGCCCTCTTTATTCCGCTGCTCCTCATCGTTTCAAGCCTGTGCCTGCACGCGGCCACAGAGATTCCACCCCTCAGCGGCCGGGTCAACGATAACGCCGGGATCTTGACCAGTGAACAGGAGATCACCCTGGAGCGCATGCTTGCCGGCCTGGAAGAATCCAATACCACCCAGGTTGTATTGCTGACGGTAAAAGATTTGCAGGGCCTGCCCATTGAAGATTTTTCCATACGCGTGGCGGAAACCTGGAAAATCGGTCAGAAGGGACTGGATAACGGGGTGATCATGGTGGTGGCGCTGAATGAAAGGCGCATCCGCATCGAAGTGGGATACGGCCTGGAGCCCATGCTCACGGATGCCAAGAGTGACTACATTATTCGCCGTCTGATCATCCCGGCCTTCCGGGATGGGGATTACTACCGGGGAATCCACAACGGCTTGTCTCAGATTATCGGCATCATCAACAAAGATTTTGATATACACCGCGAAGAACTGGAACGGTTCCGGCGCCGGGAACAGAAAAAGTCGGAAAAATCGCCCATCCCCATCGGCCTGATCATCCTGATCATCATTATCGTGCTCAGCAATCTGGGCGGTCGTGGCGGTGGCGGCGGGCTTCCCTTCATCTTTTTCGGTGGCGGCGGAGGGGGAGGATTCTCCAGTGGCGGAGGCGGTTTTTCCGGCGGCGGAGGCAGCTTCGGAGGCGGGGGCGCGTCGGGTGGCTGGTAGCCTTTTTTTTGTCATTTTTTCGCCTTGACATGCCGGATGCGCGACACTAGAATATCATTGCGCCGCGCGTTCATAAGACCTTTGGTGAGTTTCAGGTGAAGACGCCGTCAACATCAATTTAATGCAGCTGGTTAACCGGAAACTCATCCTGTTGCGTGACAATCGCAGTGGACAACCGGGGCTACCAAGGACCCCGGATGACCTCATAA
Organism: Candidatus Aminicenantes bacterium; assembly: GCA_011049425.1. Lineage (NCBI taxonomy): Bacteria > Candidatus Aminicenantota > Candidatus Aminicenantota bacterium. Next base: position 5,651 of record DSBM01000001.1, on the reverse strand, counting down.
ATTATGTTTCGGATCCTACAGGAGGTAGTTCGCATGAACAAACGCATGGTTATTGGATTCATGCTGGCCCTGTTGATCCCCGCCCTGGCGTGTGCCCAGGGTGTGGTCAGCGGCGCCTTCACCGGCAACGTCAGCGACAGCGACGGCACTCCGCTGCCCGGCGTGGAAATTCAGGCCGTTCACCTGCCCACGGGCACGGTTTTTTCCACGGTCACGCGTTCGGACGGCCGGTTCTTTATTCCCGCGATCAAAGTGGGTGGCCCTTACCAGATCACCGCCACCCTTGAAGGGTTTTCAGTTGAAAAGCAGACCGACATCCGCATTAAACTGGGTGAAACTAAGGACCTGACTTTTTCAATGAGACTGGAAACCATCGATGCCGGCGAGATCATCGTCACCGCATCCGACCCCATTATCAACCCTTCCCGCACCGGTGCTTCCCAGAACGTGACCGAGGATTTGATCGAGTCACTGCCCACCATTTCGCGGCAGATTTCGGACTTCACCCGCATGGCGCCGCAATTTGCCAGCGCGGACGAAGTGGACGGCGCGTTCAGTGCCGCCGGTCGCAGTAGTCGCTACAACAACATCCAGATCGACGGCGCCCAGAACAACGACCTGTTCGGCCTGGGCGATACCGGCGCCCCCGGCGGCCAGGCCCTGACAACACCCATCAGCCTGGACGCCATCCAGGAGTTCCAGATCGTACTGGCGCCTTATGACGTGCGCCAGGGCGTGTTCACCGGCGGCGGCGTCAACGTGATCACCAAGAGCGGCACCAATGAATTCCACGGTTCCGGCTATTGGTACGGACGCAACGAAAGCCTGGTGGGAAACGGCCCCGACAACGAGGAGTTTGCGGAATTCACGGAAAAGATTATGGGCGCCACTTTCGGCGGGCCGATTGTTAAAGACAAACTCTTCTTTTTCGCCTCTTTTGAAACCAGCAAAAAAACCGTACCGGAGAACTACTTTATCAGCGGTACCGGTTCCTCTTCCGATTTCGGCTTCAAGGCGGAGGCGGATCGCTTTTCCTCCATCCTGCAGAACAAGTACGGCTACGACCCCGGTACCTACGGCGCGGTAGCCAACGAGCAGAGCAGCGATAAACTGTTTCTGCGCCTGGACTGGAACATCAACCGCAAACACCGTATGAGCCTGCGGCACAACCTGGTGGATGCCACCCGTGAAGTGCTCTATCGTTCCAGCCCCTATTCCCTCACTTTCGGCAACGGGGGCTATGATTTCACCTCCAAAACCAACTCCACGGTCCTGCAACTGCACTCCACGTTCAGCCAGACGGTATTCAACGAGTTGATCCTCAACTACACCACCATCCGCGACAACCGCCACGGTATGGGTAAAGACTTTCCCCGCATCAACGTGGACGTGGGCAACGTGTCTTTTGCCGCCGGCACGGAAGAGTACTCCACACGCAACCAACTCGACCAGGACCTCATTGAACTCACCGATAACCTGACCCTGTCTTCCGGCAACCACACCTTTGTGTTCGGCACCCACAACGAGTTCTTCAAGTTTTACAATGTGTTTGTGCGTCGTTCCTACGGCGTCTATTCATTCGACAGCCTGGATGACCTGGAAGCGGGCAATCCCAGTTACTTCGACCATTACTATTCCACTACGGGCGACCCCAACGCCCCGGCGGAGTTCTCCGTGTTCCAACTGGGCCTGTACGCCATGGACACCTGGAACGTCATGCCCAACCTCAACCTCACCATCGGGATGCGCGCCGACGTGCCCCTCATGCCCGACAGCCCCCCCGCCAACCCCGCCGTAGAAGCCGCTTTCGGCATTCCCACCGACCACAACGCCGGGGGGAACCTGTTGTGGTCTCCACGCCTCGGTTTCAACTGGGACATTTTTTCCGATCAGCGCACCCAGTTGCGCGGCGGCATCGGCATCTTTTCCGGCCGCACCCCCTATGTGTGGATTTCCAACCAGTACAGCAACACCGGTACGGAGCTGGCCCGTTACCGCAGCTACTCGCCCGACTTTTTTATCACCGACCCCTACAACCAGCCCAAGTCCCCGTTCGCATCCAACGCTTCGTCCATCAACCTCATCGATGAAAACTACCGTTTCCCTCAATTGTGGCGCCTCAACCTGGCCGTGGACCAGAAACTGCCCATGGGCTTTACCGGCACCCTGGAGTTCGTTTACTCCAAGAGCATCAACGAGATCCTGTACCAGAACATCAATATCGCGCCCAACGGCCAGTACGCCTTTGACGGCAGACCGCTCTACGGCAGACCGTCCACCTCTTCATCTTCTTATGGACGCGCGGATTACGTCAATCCCGATTTCGGCGACGTGATCCTGCTCACCAACACGAATGAAGGTTACCAGTATGCCCTCAGTTTCCAACTGCAGAAGGAATGGGGCCGGGGGAACAACTTCAACGCCGCTTACACCTATGGCATGTCCAAAGACCTTTTCGGAGGCACCTCCTCCCAGGCGCTCTCCAACTGGAAGTACAACATTCACACCGGTGACCCCAACAACCCCAAACTCTCCTACTCTCCCCACGATACCCGCCACCGTTTCGTGGCCTCCGTCACCAAGCGCTTCAACCTGATCCCCAAGGCCCCCACCACCGCCACCGTCTTTTACACCGGCCGCTCAGGCAAACCCTATTCCACGCGCTACTACAACGACTTCAACGGTGACGGCTTCAGCAACGATTCCATCTACGTGCCCCAAAGCGCGGATGAGCTAATCCTGCTCAAGGGCACCTGGGACGAACTCGACGCTTACATCACAGCCGACCCCGCCCTGGACAGCCATCGCGGCCAGATCCTGCCACGCAACGCCAGCCGCGACCCCTGGTACCACCGCATAGACCTGAAGTTCGCCCAGGATATCCCCCTGCCCGTACTCAGAGACACCAAAGTGCAACTCACCCTGGACGTCACCAACCTGCTCAACATGTTCAACAACGAATGGGGTGTGTACAAATACGTCCAGTACGACGACGCCCCCCTGACCTACCGCGGCACGGACGAAGACACCGGCCTGCCCATGTTCGAGTTCTGGGGCAAGACCGCTTCCGATGACGCCCGCTATACCCTCAACCAGATCCTCAGCCGCTGGCAGATGATCCTGGGTGTGCGCGTCAAGTTCTGATTCCGTCAGAGATTCCCGATATACCCGCCCCCCGGTCGCAAGGCCGGGGGGTTTTTTTTAACAAAGTTGGAAAGTTGGAGAGTTGGAAAGTTGGAGAGGGAAGAAGTAAATAAAGTTGGAGAGGTGGGGGCGGTTCGCGAACCATTAACGCTTCCATCAACGTTCCCAAACTTTTTCTCTCTGTGCTAAACTGATGGTTGAAACAACTGGACAATGCGAGGTCTTTCATGAAAACAAAACACGGAATCTTTTTGCTGTCGATTCTGGTAACATTCTTTTCCGGAGTTGATCTGATGAGCCAGACTCCCCTGAAACCGGACACCACCGAAACCGTCATCCGGGCGCTGACAAAAAAATATCCGGCTGCTTCGGTTCGGGACATCGGGCGCGGTGTGCGTCACGCGGGTTCGCTGTGGCGGGTCGAGGACGGAGACGACGCCTTTTTCCAGACATTCTGCCTTAAGCATTATATCGCCGACCCCGTGGAGCGGTTGCGTGTGTTTCAAAAACTCAATCACTATTTCGAAGCCATCCTGGGCCATACCAACGAAATCTACCTGGCCCTGAAAAAACACACCGACGAGCCCACCGGGCCGCTGCATGCAATCGACCGCATGTTTTCAGCCTTCAGCCCGGACGCCCATTTGGTGCAGGACCTGTATCAGAACAGGATCGCTTTCGTTATCGCGCTCAATTTCCCACGCTATACCCTGGCCGAAAAGAACAGCCTGGGGCCGGACTGGAGTACGGAAGAATGGGCCATGGCTCGCCTTGGCGACTTTTTCTCTTCCCGCGTCCCCGCCGAAATCAAGCAGCATGCCGCCCGCGTCTCCAGCCGGGCCGACCTCTACATCGCCGGTTACAACATCCACATGGGCGCCCTGCGCGACAACGACGGCCGCAAACTCTTTCGGGACGACCAGGTCCTGCTGGCCCACTGGAACCTGCGCGACGAAATCAAGGCCAACTACGCCGATCATGAACTGGGTCCCCGTCGTCAACGCATGGTTTACCAGGTCATGAAACGCATCATCGATCAGACCATCCCCAAAGGCGTGATTGACTCATCCGCTTACCAGTGGAACCCCTTTGCGAATGTGATACAGGAAAACGGCCGGACGGTCAGCCTGGAACGCGAACCCGACACCCGTTACGAGATATTGCGCCAGGTATTCCTGGCCATGAAAGCCATGGATCCATTCCATCCTGATATGCCCACCTACATCGAACGCAACTTTTCCGGATCCATGGAGGTTCCTCGGGAACAGGTAGAGGCGCTGTTCCATGAATTTCTGTCCTCGCCCTTGTTGGGAAAAGTCGCCCGGCTGGTGGAAAAACGCCTGGGTCGTAAACTTGCCGCTTACGACATATGGTACGACGGTTTTAAATCCCGCAGTTCGATCCCGCAGGATCAACTGAACGCCATCACCCGGAAACGCTACCCGAACGCGGAAGCTTTTAGAGACGCCATGCCGGAAATGCTGCGCGAACTCGGCTTTTCAGCAGAAAGCGCTTCATTTCTGGCCTCGAAGATCACGGTTGATCCGGCGCGGGGGTCGGGACACGCCTGGGGCGCCGGCATGCGTGACAGCCTCTCACACCTGCGCACCCGCGTCGGCAAAGAGGGCATGGATTACAAGGGGTTCAACATCGCCGTTCATGAATTCGGGCACAACGTCGAGCAGACCCTCTCTTTGCACAACGTCCCCCACTTCTTTTTAAACGGCGTCCCCAACACCGCATTCACCGAAGCCCTGGCCTTCCTTTTCCAGAAGCGCGACCTCGAGATCCTGGACATGGAAACCGGGGATGCCGCGGCCGGAAATCTGGCCGTCCTCGACAACTGCTGGTCGGCTTTCGAGATCATGGGCGTATCCATGGTAGACATAAAAGTATGGAAATGGCTCTATGCCCATCCCGATGCCGACCCCGCCGAATTGAAAGAAGCCGTTATCTCAATTGCCGGGGATGTATGGAACCGCTATTTCGCCGGGGCCTACGGCGTCCAAGATGAGCCCGTACTGGCCGTCTATTCCCATATGATCAGCTATCCCCTCTACCTGTCGGCTTATGCGTATGGTCAACTCATCGAATTTCAACTCGGTGAATACCTGGAAGACAAAGCCTTCGGACCGGAAGTGGAACGCATCTGGTCCCTCGGCCGCCTGACCCCCTCGGCCTGGATGATCCGGGCCACCGGCAAGGATCTTTCCCCCCAGCCCCTGATCCGGGCGACGGAACGGGCGCTGAAGAAACTGAAATAAACAGACTCGAGTGAGAAAGTTGGAGAGGAAGAAGGAGACAGGCGGCAGGGAAACCCCAAGTGAAAAGTTGAAAGTGAAAAGTAAAAACACTTCTGGCAAATCCAGCCTGTCCTGCAGATACTCTTGAGGTTATTCTACAGGAATCCTTCAATCTTCCTGCAAAAAATGGGATGATTTTTTCTACGTTCTACCTGCTACGTTCTACAGGGCGGTTCGCGAACCGTCCCTGCCTCTTCAAGTTTT